>NZ_JBVBUV010000007.1:0-78290 GCF_057445395.1 Litorivivens sp. | reverse complement strand
CTCGGAAAATCCAGCCGCTTCCGCTGCCTCATCGTCTCTGCTGGCGTCGAATGCTGCCTTGGTTTTGTTCTGTCCAACGCGGCGTAATAACAGGGCGATCAGCCCCAACAACAGCACACCCGGCACGCCGTATTTTACGGCGGGGTTATCCAGCAGACTCTCCTGCGCTATCGGTTCGGGCTGCAGATCGGGCTTCGCTTGTTGCTTGGCCTGCTGGTCAGGCTCGGGCTGAACTGCAGTGGCCTGAACGTCGTTATCAGCGCCCATTTGCTGTTGCAGAGTTGCCAGCTGGTCATCTTTCAGCTCAAGCAGGCGTTGCAGTGTGGCCAACTGCCGCTCTAAATCTTCGAGGCGCGAACCCAGCTCTTCGTTTTCGCGTCGAACCTTATCCAAATCTTCCTGATTTGCGGCCAATTCGTTGCGCAATTGCTCAGCGGCACCATTACTCCCTTCAGAGTCAGCGCTACCCGGCGTGGCAATGGAAAGGCGGGCTTCTGTTTTTGTTTCACCGGCCTTTGTTTCTTCGCTGCTCTTTGGCGTGGCATCCAGTTGCGGTGCTGCACCGTTATCGCCGTCAGAAGGCAGAGCTTCACCTCGCCAAATGGCGTTCTGACGACGAATTTCCTTTACCGCGTCGGCCTGCCCGAGACGTTGCGCCTCTTCGAGCGTAGGCAGGCGCAACACATAGCCGGACTTCAGGCGATTGATATTGTCGCCGATAAAAGCGCGGGGATTCTTGCGCAGTAACGCCAACATGGTCTGCTGCACTGTGGCACCTTCGGGACGATAGCGCTCGGCGATATCCCACAACATGTCACTGTGCTGCACCCGATATTCGGTTGGGCGTTCGGCTTTTGGCAAGGCGGTGCGTTGGCCATCGGCGCGGGGCTTTGGACCGGTTGAGGCTTCACCCTCGGTACCGGACTCCTCAAGAATAACAACTTCTTCTCGTGTTGCTGGCGTCTGGGCTGCCGCCTGCGAGGCGCTGCCGCCCTGCGACGCGCTCACACTGGATGTGCGTGCGTTGCTTACTGCGGGCAGATCAAGCAACACGGTGTACTCGCGGAGCATGCGACCAGCGGGCCAGCGCGCTTCGACCAAAAAGTTCAGGTAGGGCTCAACGATCGGATCACTGGAAATAACCTTAACAACCCCGTTTCCGTTCTGATCAATCTCCACCACGAAGTTGAGCTTGGATAAAAGGTAATTGAAATCGACGCCGGCCTTTTCAAAATCTTCTACGGACGCAAGCTTTACCGTAATCTGCTCGCTGCTGAGATTGCCGGTATCCCGCAGTTTTATGCGAGCATCCAGGGGTTGGTTCAGCGCAGAGTTGAGGCGCATATCCCCCAGACTCAGGGCCTGACTGAGCGAAGTAGCTCCGAGGCCAACAACCAGCACAACGCCGGCCAGCGATCTATTAAACATAAGGACTTCCCGTAGTCAGCTTTATACCCGTCGTATTTGGTTATGGTTTCAGGGCATGTTCTTGTTGTGGAGGCCGGATTTGTCGCGAAAGCTAGAAAAACTCTCCACACCTTCACGTAAATATTAGCTATATGGAACTTTTTATCAAGATTTCCATCAATTTGATTGTGTTAACGACTGCACCCTTTCGGACATTATCTGCCAAAACCCACAGACTCACGGTACGATTCGCCGCGTCCTGCGCCGGCATGGGCAACAAGTGGATACGGTCGTCTTCCGCCAGTGAAACAGGCGAAAATTTCTTATTATTTTCAACAAGATGAATGCCAGACTTGCGCCATAACTCCAAGGCATGCGACAGCTGGAAATCCGCCTCAAGTGCAACCTTCAGTTGAATGGTCTGCCCGTAAAACAACGGCACCTGGAGCGATTCCACACTGGCGCGCTCAAATTGCGTACCCAGCAGGTCTTCGAGACTGCGGACGCAGTAATCGGCATTCTGGGGTATTCCCGGTATCAAATTGAAGGCCAGCTGCACACCATCACCCTCGATGCCCTGGCCGTTCATCAGTCGCGCCGTCTCTGCGGCTAACTGCCGGGTACCACTCTCACCCAGCGACGACGCTGACTCACAAACCAGCGCCGACAGCGAGCTGATCCGGTTGCCCTCAAGCAAGCCATCCAGGACAGGTGCCAGCGCACTGACTACCGGTGACGGCAGCGTCCAAAAAACCGGGTAATCAACACGCTCGTCGCCCATCAACTCAGGCACCACGACGCGCCCATCGCTTGCGCCTTGGCCGACCACGTCGATCAGGTGACAGCCGGCACTGTTGGCCGCGTCAGCCACATCCGACAGCGCTTCCAAGAGCTCGAACACCACCAACAGATCGAATTCCGTATAGTCGGCGTCCGCCAGCGGCTGAACGCGAACCGTTTTGCCGTCATAGCGAAAGCTGGCATCCTCTGCGGGCTCGGTAGCAAAGGCCGCCAGCGCAGTCACTGATACGCCGGCAGTTTCGAGCTGCTCCAGAAACCCATCAGCGATGGGGCCTTCAGTTCCACAGATTGCCAGTCGCATCCGTCTTATCGCTCCTGAATAATACGCAGCATACGGCGCAGCGGTTCCGCAGCACCCCACAGTAATTGGTCGCCCACGGTGAAGGCAGAAAGGTATTGCGAACCCATATTCAGCTTGCGCACACGGCCAACGGGAATATGCAGTGATCCGGTAACGGCGGTTGGCGTAAGTTCCTTGAGCGTCACCTCGCGTTCGTTCGGTACCAATTTCACCCAGTCATTGGCACTGTCGATGATTGACTCGATGTCTTTAATGGCGACGTCTTTGTTGAGCTTGATAGTCATTGCCTGACTGTGGCAACGCATGGACCCGATACGCACGCAGGTACCATCAACCGGAATGGGCGCACCGCTGCGACCAAGAATCTTGTTGGTTTCCGCCTGGGCTTTCCACTCTTCCCGGCTCTGGCCGTTTTCCAGCTGAGTGTCAATCCACGGTAGCAGACTGCCTGCCAGGGGATGCCCGAAGTTGTCGGTGGGAAATTCACCGCTGCGCATGGTTTTGGCCACAGCGCTATCGATGTCCAAAATATTGGAGCGCGGATCAGCCAGAAGATCGCTTACCGAGCTGTTGATTGTACCCATTTGGGCGATCAGTTCGCGCATATTCTGGGCGCCTGCACCGCTGGCTGCCTGATAGGTTTGGGCACTAACCCATTCCACCAAGCCTTCGCGAAACAGACCACCGATGCCCATCAACATCAGGCTGACAGTGCAGTTACCGCCGATAAAATTTTTCACACCGCGATCCAGGGCGTCTTTAATGACATCACCATTCACCGGATCGAGAATAATGACGGCATCTTCGTTCATGCGCAGCGCGGATGCGGCGTCAATCCAATAGCCATCCCAACCGGCATCACGCAACTTCGGGAACACGGCCTTGGTGTAATCGCCCCCCTGACAGGAAATGATTACATCCATTTCTTTCAGGGAGTCTATGTTTTCGGCGTCCTGCAATACGCCAGCACCCTTGCCCACGTCGGGGGCATCGCCACCGGCATTGGAGGTGCTGTAAAATGTGGGGTCGATGTTGGCAAAATCGTTTTCATCACGCATACGGCCCATCAGTACTGAGCCGACCATGCCACGCCAACCTACTAATCCTGTTTTCAACATAATGGTATCCTTCGCTGTCAAATTATGACTGCAAAACGTTGTTGTTCAGGCGCGACTATTGCGCCCGCAGGGCCGCGACTACCGCGTCACCCATTCCGGCTGTACCTACCAGCTTGCAGCCTTCCGAGTAGATATCACCGGTTCTTATTCCCTGATCCAGTACGCTGCTGACTGCAGCGTCGATGTCATTCGCCGGCGCTTCAAATCCGAGCGAATAACGCAGCATCATCGCCACTGACATGATAGTGGCCAGTGGATTTGCCTTGTCCTGCCCGGCAATATCCGGAGCCGAACCATGGCAGGGTTCATACATGCCGCGATTGTTGATATCGAGCGAGGCCGAGGGCAACATGCCAATGGAACCCGTGAGCATGGCGGCAGCGTCCGATAGAATGTCACCGAACATATTGCCGGTCACCACCACATCAAACTGTTTCGGCGCACGTACAAGCTGCATAGCGGCGTTGTCCACGTACATATGACTGAGTTCTACTTCCGGATAGTCGCAGGCCATAGACTCCACCACTTCACGCCAGAGCATAGTCACTTCCAGCACGTTCGCCTTGTCAACTGAGCACAGGCGCTTGCCTCGCTTCATCGCCGCCTCAAACGCAACTTTCGCGATACGGCGAATTTCAGATTCAGAGTAAACGTAGGTGTTGTAGCCCTGCCGCTCGCCATTTTCCAATTCGCGAATCCCACGCGGCTCGCCGAAATAGATGCCGCCGGTGAGCTCACGTACAATCAGTATGTCCAGGCCGGAAACCACTTCTGGTTTCAAACTGGAAGCACTCGCCAGTTGCGGATATAAAATCGCGGGGCGCAGGTTACCGAACAACTGCAGCTCGCTGCGCAAGCGCAGCAACCCACCCTTCTCCGGGCGATCAGCTGGTGGCAATTTGTCCCATTTGGGGCCACCCACCGCGCCAAGTAAAATCGCATCTGCAGACTTGGCCAGTTCGAAGGTATTGTCCGGCAACGCTTTGCCCGTGGCATCAATAGCAGCTCCGCCCAGCAAGGCGTGCTCGAGGTTTAGTGCGAGACTGTACTTGTCATTCAGAAAGTCCAGGACTTTCACAGCTTCAGCCATGATTTCCGTGCCGATACCATCGCCGGGCAATACCAAAATATTCTTAGTCACTTACACTCTCCAAATAACCGCGCACAGAAACAAATAGCCCCGTTGGACTGTCGGGGCTGGCGGCGGATTCTAGCAAAGCACACGCACAATTGCGCGTACCCTGCACTCCAATTGCTAATCAGGCTGAACGGGAAAACAGCCAGGGCGCTTCCTGACGTCGCTTTTCCTCATAGGCGCGAATCGCATCGGCTTGTTGGAGCGTAATACCGATATCATCAAGACCATTGAGCAGGCTATGTTTGCGACCACTCTCAACCTCAAAACTGATCACTTCACCCGAAGGGGTTGTGATGGTCTGTGCGGCAAGATCCACCTGAAGACTATAACCTTCAGTGGCATACATTTCCTGAAACAGGCGATCCACAATCGCCTCATCAAGCGCGATAGGCAAAAGCCCGTTCTTGAAACAGTTGTTAAAAAAGATATCGGCGTAGCTTGGGGCAATTATGCAGCGAAAACCATAGTCTTCCAGCGCCCAGGGCGCATGTTCTCGACTGGAGCCACAGCCAAAGTTTTCCCGGGCCAGCAACACAGAGGCACCCTGATAGCGCGGGAAGTTTAAGGGAAAGTCCTTGTTCATCGGTCGATTGCTGCAGTCCTGGCCCGGCTGACCTTCATCCAGATAGCGCAATTCATCAAACAGATTGGGACCAAAGCCGCTGCGCTTGATGGATTTGAGAAACTGCTTGGGTATGATCATGTCGGTATCGACATTGGCACGATCCATCGGCGCCACCAGACCGTTCAATTGGGTAAAGGGCTTCATGACTGCGCTCCTTCCAGAATTTCATTCACATCGACAAAGTGGCCTGCCACTGCGGCGGCTGCCGCCATCGCTGGGCTGACCAGATGGGTGCGACCGCCAAAGCCTTGCCGACCTTCAAAGTTACGGTTTGATGTTGAGGCGCAATGCTCACCAGCACCCAACTTGTCAGAGTTCATTGCCAGGCACATAGAGCAGCTCGGTTCGCGCCACTTCATGCCGGCATCGACAAAAATCTTGTCGAGACCTTCGGCCTCAGCCTGACGCTTGACCAGCCCGGACCCCGGAACAACCAGCGCTTCTTTAATGGTAGCGGCTATCTTGCGGCCCTTAACAACATCCGCAGCAGCGCGCAGGTCTTCAATACGCGAGTTGGTACAAGACCCAATAAACACCCGGTCCAGCTTGATATCGCGAATTTTCTGCCCTGCTTTCAGCCCCATGTACTCCAGCGCTCGTTCGCAGGCAGCCTGACGTACAGGCTCTTTGAAATCACCGGGAGCGGGCACATTGTCGTTGATGCTTGCGACCATTTCCGGCGAGGTTCCCCAGGTGACTTGGGGCTGAATGTCTGCCGCATTGAGCTCGACCACTTTGTCGAACGTCGCATCATCATCGCTGTGAAGGGTTTGCCAGTAAGCCACGGCTTTTTCCCAATCCGCGCCTTTAGGCGCATAGGGTCGACCCTCAACATACTTGATGGTGGTTTCGTCAACGGCAACCATACCAACGCGGGCACCGGCTTCTATCGCCATATTGCAGATGGTCATACGCCCTTCCATGGACAGACTGCGAATTGTGCTGCCGCCAAACTCAATGGCGCACCCATTGCCGCCAGCGGTGCCAATCTTGCCAATTACCGCGAGCACGATATCCTTCGCGGTAACACCCGGCCGCAAGGCGCCGTCTACTTTCACCAACATGTTCTTCATCTTGCGTTGGCGCAGACACTGGGTCGCCAGCACGTGCTCTACTTCCGAGGTGCCAATACCGTGAGCAATGGCCCCGAGCGCGCCATGGGTGGCGGTGTGAGAATCGCCGCAGACCACCGTCATACCGGGCAGCGTAGCGCCCTGCTCCGGGCCAACAACATGGACGATACCCTGACGCTCATCATTGATCTTGAACTCTTCAATTCCGAATTCTTCGCAGTTGTCATCCAGCGTCACCACCTGCAATTTGGAAACGGGATCGACAATACCGTCGACACCATGTACCCGTTCTTCTACAGCCGACGGCACATTGTGGTCTGGCGTCGCCAGGTTTGCATCCAATCGCCAGGGCTTACGACCAGCCAGGCGCAGACCTTCAAAGGCCTGAGGCGAGGTCACTTCGTGTACGAGGTGCCTGTCGATATACAACAGCGCATCGCCATCGTCGGTAATGGCGACGAGGTGGTCGTCCCAGAGTTTGTCGTAAAGGGTTTTTCCGGCCATGGTCTGCTCCGCGTAACAGGCTAATGCCCAAAGGGCTAATTCATTAACGATGACCAGTCTACGCAGGGCGAAGAAATAAAACAAATTCATATTTTTCATATTTCTGATAACCTATTTTTATCTAATAGGGAATCACCGCCATGGACATTCACAGCCTCAAAGCGTTCGTTACCATCGCCGAGCACCGCTCTTTTTCCGATGCCGCTGAAGTCCTGCACGTAACTCAGCCGGCTATCAGCAAACGCATTCACAATCTGGAGGCGCAATTAGAACACCGCCTGTTCGACCGGATTGGCCGCAAAGTTACGCTCACAGAAGCAGGGGAAGCACTACTGCCGCAGGCGCGCGCCATATTATTAGCCATGGCCAATGCTGAACGCAGCGTGCACGACCTTAGCGGCAGCGTGGGCGGAAAGCTTTCTATGGGTATTTCGCACCATATAGGCCTACATCGCTTGCCACCGGTGCTGCGGTATTTTACCCGCACCTACCCCGAGGTTAGGCTAGACATCGACTTTATGGATTCCGAGCAGGCTCACGACATGATTCTGCACGGTGAACTGGACCTGGCGATCATAACGCTATCGCCAGAAAAAGAACCCAACCTGGAATCCTTTGCAGTCTGGAACGATCCGCTGACGGTCGCAGTAGCGCTCGATCACCCGCTGGCAAACAAGCGCGCGGTAACACTTCAGCAGCTGCAGGGTTATACCGCCATCCCGCCTGGACTGAGTACCTATACCGGGCAAATTATCAAGCGCCTGTTTGATGAGGCTGGTCTAAAAATGGATGTAGCGATGTCTACAAACTACATGGAAACCATCAAGGTAATGGTTAGTATCGGGTTGGGTTGGAGCATTCTTCCGGCGACACTGGTTGACGACAGCATCAAAGCCCTCGCCCTGCAAGGGCATAACCTGCACCGCACGTTGGGTTGCGTACATCATCGCAATCGCAGCCTGTCTAATGCTGCACAGGCCTTTATTGCTGTCCTGCAAAATGGCCCTCTCGAGTGAGACTTGCCAGTGTCTCTGGGGTGTCGATATCAAGATAGATACCCGGATCGTTTACAGTAATACGCTCAACACTTCCAGCATACTTGCGCAGTATGGATTGCGCGCCCTGCTCCCCGTCCAACGCGGCCAGGTTGACAAAATAATCACAACCAAACACCACAGGGTGCCCCTCTCGACCATCGGCCACCGGACGACGCAACGTATTACTCGTCGCATTCTCAGCCAGCGCGGTCAGCGTCTGCAGTTTCAACAGCGGTAGATCTACCGGTAGAATCATCAGGGCCGAAAAATTTTCGCCGACACTGGCCACCGCCTCCGCGATACTGCTACCCATGCCGCGCGAGGCGTGTTCAAGCATCAACGGTTGTGCACCGGGTGTTTGAATGGCCTCCCCAGAGCGAAGTGTCACAAAGCACGGTAAACCACTGGCCGAAACCAGCGACAACATCCGGTTCAGTAACAGTTGCCCGCCGGGTAGACGCGCAAATCGCTTATCGCTGCGAAAGCGCCGGCTCGCACCCGACGCGAGAAGAATAATGCCAACGCCGCTGCTGGTCACAACTTACACTGCGCCTTCAACTGCACCAGCTCCGCCATAATAGCGACCGCTATCTCCATCGCCGATTTACTGCCAATCGGCAACCCGACTGGCGCGTGTAAACGTGCAATCTCGGACTCGGTAAGGTCCAGCTGCAATAGCCGCTCGCGGCGCTTGGCGGAGGTGCGTTCGGACCCCAGCGCACCTACATAGCGCGCCTGTGACTGCAGCGCTTCCATCAACGCCATATCATCTATACGCGGATCGTGTGTCAGCGTAATCACCAGGCTGTGGGCATCTGCCGCCCGCTCACGCACAACATCGTCCGGCATGGCGCAGACGGTCTGCACGCCGGCAACCTCCCATTGCGCTATCCGATCCTGGCGGGGATCACAGACGGTGACCGCATAATTCATTGCCGTGGCCAACTCGGCGATGCAGCGCGCCAATTCATTGGCCCCCACCAACAACAAGTGCCGCATAGGCCCAAAATCTTGCTGAATACTCCCTTCCTGGCGCTCCAATGGTTCCGTCAGGTCAATGGGGGCAATTTGCCATTGCCCACTGGCAATCGATACCAGACGCCGCCGACACCTACGCTGCCGCAATGCCGTTAAGATCTCCCGCATTGGCGCTAGGTGATCGCTACTCAGTGGCTCAATCAATACTTCCAGCCGACCACCACAGGGCAAGCCCAGGCGCTCGTTTTCTTCGGGCGTCACGCCATAGGGATGAATCAGCGGGTTGTCATGTGCCAACTCACCGCCCCGCACTTTTTCCAACAGATCGTCTTCAATACAACCACCGGACAGCGAACCAATTAGCTCGCCGCTTTCACTCACGCCCATCAGAGAACCTAATGGGCGCGGAGAGGCGCCTACGGTCGCTACGATAGTGCAGAGCCAGCAGCGATCGCCACGCTCCAGCCATTCCAGCACCCGTGCAAATACGATCTCATCTACTGTTTTCACGCGTGATCATTTCCTTCAGACAAAAAAAACGCCGCTTAAAGCGGCGTTATAGTGTAGCGGAGATTTTAGTACCAGCGGTAAGACGCCTGAACCGCAATGCTGCGCGGACGACCGATAAAGCCGTAGTGGCTCACGGCGCCGAAAACACTATTGGACAGCGGAGTATCGTTGGCGTAGTTAACGACCTCTTCGTCAGTCAGGTTTTTACCAACCAGCGCCAGCTCCCAACCGTCTTCAAAGTCAGCCAGTGCCAGACGACCGTTGACTTGGGCGTATGCATCGCGCTCCTGAGTCGGGTCAAGGTTTTGCGTGGGGTTGTAATCGCCGGTAAACACGATATCCAGACCACCGCGGAACTCCAGACTATCTGCAACCTGAGTGGTGTATACCAAGCCGATGTTACCGGAGTAATCCGCCACATACTGGTTGGTCTCGCCGGTGAAATCGCACAGACCGTCGCCATCTGGATCTGCACCATTACGCACCTGAACATGGTTACACTGACCGTTCTCGAAGTCGGTAAACTCGAAATCCAGGAAGGCCAGAGCACCGGTCATCATCAGTTTTTCAGTCAGAGCCATACGGCCGTCCAACTCAAGACCCATGGTCTCTGCTGCACCGGCGTTACCCACGTTAAAGCCCAGCGTACCGTCGAAGATACTGATCTGAAGGTCGTCAAACTCGGTGTAGAACAAAGCGATATTCAGCTCGGCTGCACCATCAAGCAAGGTGGTTTTGGCACCAAGCTCGATACTTTGTGACTTCTCTTCATCGTACTCGAAAGAACCGATCAGTATTGTACTATCCGCCGGGTTTCCTGGGTCAGGCGCATTTGCTGCCGGAGATGCATTGGAACGCGCATCAAAACCACCTGACTTAAAGCCTTTGCTCCAGGTTGCATAAGTCATCGCCCAGTCGTTCATATCCCACTGCAGGTTGATAGACGGAGCGAAATTGGTTTCCTTGCGATCGCCTTCCAGATTGTGGCGCTCAGCAGAAAAGTTGATCGCAACGACACTGTCGATCTCACCTTCCGGCTTACGCTCGCCAGTGCGATTGTTTACAAAGTCGAGTGAACGCGAACCTTCTTTTTCCTCAGTCGTGTAGCGACCACCAACGTTCAGGCGCAACGTGTCGGAGAGGTTGAATGTCAGCTGCAGGAAGGCTGACCAAAGTTCCGTGTCAGTAACAAAGCTACGGGGAGTACCGAGCTCACGAATCTCGTCGCCTGCATCACCCGGGCCATCCGTCGGTCGACCCAACGTGCCACCCGCGGCAAGGTCGCCCAAGTTGATCAAATCAGGTAGCACATCACTGGTAACCAGGATCGAGTCGTAAAAGTCCAACTCACTTTTATGGTAGTAAACGCCACCGATGTACTCCATAAACTCACCAACTGGCGAGGTTATGCGGAATTCTTGGCTGAACTGGTCGTATTCTTCTGCAAACTCAACCTTGAATACTTCAGCACCGGTAAAGTCGCAATCACACAGCTCTTCATACTCGTATGACATAATGCCGGTAATGAAGGTTAACGTATGCTCGCCCCATGCGTAGTCCAGATTCATGGTGAAGTTTTGGGTTTCGTTGTTACTGAAATCACCATTGGACGAACGTTTGTAGTCTAGGGTGTTGTTCAATACCGAAGAATCGGCATCAACAGTGAAAGGGTCAATAATCGGCAACCCGGTTACCGTGGTATTGTCCAAAATCTGCGCGTAGGTTCGGCCTGCGAAGAACGGCGTGGTCGAGGTTGACGGGTTGTCATTGATAATTTCAATCTGACGACCGGTAACATCAAACTGGCCCACCTCAAATTTGAACATGGCCTGCAGATCGTCTGTCGCCGCCCAATCCAGAATCAGTCGGGCAGTGCCTTCGTCACGCTCAGGCTCGTCGCGATCCAGCGTCAGGTTTTCAATATACCCATCCATATCGCGCTTACGCAGTGCCAGGCGAGCGCCCAGGCGGTCTGTGAGCGGCCCAGACAGGACCAAATCAACGGTAGACTCACCATGGGTTGGCTCATAGAGACCGGAAACCAAGCCTTCGAATTCCATGCCAGGACGTTGCGAGTGCAGACTCAAAGCACCTGCTACGGAGTTCTTACCGAACAGGATATTCTGCGGCCCGCGCAGCACCTCTACCCGCGCCAGGTCAAGGAACGGCGCACGTGATAATTGGGCGCGGCCATAGCTCACACCATCAAAATACATACCGACCGACTGCTCGAAACCCTGGTTGATACCCGAACCGATACCACGCACATAGATATTGGTACCAATGCCGGTTTCTGACATGGTCAGGTTGGGCACGTAGGCCTGGAGATCTTCAATTTTGTCGATGCCGGCTTCCATCAGTTTTTCACCAGACACCGCGTTAACGGAGACGGGAACATCCTGCAGACTTTCGGCACGCAAGGTGGCGGTTACGATTACTTCTTCGAGCACTGCGGCACCCTGCACGCTGCCAGCGGCGATACCCGCTACCAGCGGCAATAGCGCGACGCCATGCCGAAACCGTTGTTTATTTTTCATTGCTTCCTCCCAGACTCACAAACGAGCAGTTTTTAATCAATTATTAACCCGGTGCTGTCGTTTTTGTATTACACACGCTCTTGGGTCAGTTTAGCTAATTTTTTACAGATTTCATGTAGATAAAGCCAATATTGCACATTTATTTACACTATTGTCATGACAAATAGGTGTAACTACGTACTCATCACAGACAGCCTTCACCACCGGTAATTGAATTGCAGAGCAACACTGCGTGGCGGCTCCAGAAAGCCATAATGGCCCTTGGTTTCAAAAATGGTATAGGCCGTTGGCGTATCACTGGCATACATCACAATCACCTCATCGGTCAGGTTCTTCGCTACGAGCGCCAACTCCCAGGTTCTATCAATGGCTGCGATCGCAGCGCGGCCGTTGAATTTAACATAGCCATCCTGAACCACCGTAGGGTCCAGATTCTGCGACGGGTTATAGTCGTCGGTAAAGATCGCATCCAAACCCAGACCGATACCAACTTCTGCACTGATCGGGCGTATGTACGACAACACTAGATTTCCAGCAAAGTCGGCCACGTACTGATTAGTCTTGCCGGTATAGTCACAGTTTATGCCGTCGGGTGAATTCGGCGTTTGCCCCGCCAGACACTGACCATTTTGAAAATCATCAAACTCAAAATCGAGAAATGCCAGCGCACCCGCCAGCATCAGATACTCCGTTAGCTGGATGCGGCCATCAATCTCCACCCCCTGCGTGGTTGCGCTCGCAGCGTTACCCACGTTAAACCCAAGTGTGCCGTCAAAGATACTCACCTGCAAATCGTCGAACTTGGTACGAAACAAGGCGGCATTCAGTTCAGCAGCACCTTCAAGCAATGTCGACTTAAAGCCCAGCTCGACGCTGGTAGCCTCTTCTTCTTCGTATTCAAAGGTACCGATAAGCACAGGGCGCTCTGGGCGCGCGGGATTAGGCAAGGCGCCCGGTGGCAGCGGCACAGGCTCTGCCGATGGCGACGCATTGGAGCGAGCGTCATATCCGCCGGATTTGTAGCCTCGACTTATCGTGGCGTACACCATGGTGTCATCATTCATGTCCCACTGCAGGTTCACCAACGGAGAGAACTGGGACTCGCTACGACTCCCCTTCAGATCGTGGCGCTCGGCCGAAAAGCTCACGGCAGAAACGGTATCCGTTTCACTGAAGGGCCGCTCGTTGAAATCGAGGTCACCAAAGGCAAAATAACGCGAGCCTTCTTTGGACTCTCTGGAGTAACGGCCGCCAACTGTCAGCCGCAATTGGTCGGTCATATTCCAGGTAGATTGCAAGAAGAGCGAGTACAGCTCGGAATCGCTGGTAAATGTCCGCGGCGAGGTAAGATTGGCTATCGCATTACCGGCGTCGCCAATACCCGCAACTTCTTCCGGTGAGCCGCCCAGCGGATTAGGGTCATTATCGCCCCGCGCCCCGCCTTCTGTAGCATCCGCAGCATTGAGCAGCTGAACGATCAAGTCAGAGTCGACGATGATACTGTCGAAAAATTCGAGCTCACTCTTCTGAAAGTAAAAACCACCGATAAATTCGAATGGTTCTCCGGCAGGTGAAATCCAGCGAAATTCCTGACTGAACTGGCTATAGTCTTCCACCAGCGACACTTTAAAGCCCTCAGCGCCGGTGAAATCGCAATCACAGAGGTCGTCGTAGTCGTAGCCCATAAATCCGGTGATTGAACTGAACATGTGCTCGCCGCGCAACCAATCGGCGTTAATGGTTAGGTTCTCTGTGTTGTTCTTACTAAAATCGCCATTAGATGAGCGCTTGAAATCCTGATAATTATTCAAGACTGAGTCATCGGAATTGATATTAATCACCAAGCCCGACGGGTCACTGGTATTGTTCAATATCTGACCATGGGTACGCCCGGCAAATAACGGGTTGTCGCTGCTTGAAGGGGAATCGTCGATAATTTCGGCCTGCCGACCAGTAACATCAAAGCGCCCTATCTCTGCCTTCGCGCTGACCGTTATTTCATCGGTGGCATCCCAGACAAATTTTAACCGGTAGGTGGCTTCCTTGTACGCAGGCTCGTCGCGATCCAGCGTAAGGTTTTCGATATAGCCGCCATAGTTGCGCAAGCGCGCAGAAAAACGATACCCAAGCGTATCACTCACCGGGCCGGACAAAATCAGGTCAACCACTTCTTCTTCGAACTGAGGCTCATACAAGGCTGAAAAAGAGCCTTCGAACTGATCTGCCGGTTTGGCAGTGTGAATACTGATTGCACCGGCAATGCTGTTTTTACCGTAGAGGATATTCTGCGGGCCACGTAGCACCTCCACCCTGGCTAGGTCGAGGAACGGCGCACGCGCCAGCTGAGCTCGCCCATAGTATATGCCGTCGACGTACATACCCACCGATTGTTCGAAACCCTGATTGATGCCCGAGCCAATACCGCGAATATAAATTGAGGTGCCGATGCCATTCTCAGTCATCGTGAGGTTGGGAATATAGGCTTGCAGATCCTCAATTTTGTTGAGGCCAGCGGACATAAGCTTTTCACCGGAGATAGCGCTCACCGATACCGGCACATCCTGTAGCGATTGCTCGCGCAGCTGGGCCGTAACTATGACCTCCTCGAGAATATGACGCTTCTGCTCTGCAACCACACCACCGGCGGTAGCAATCAGTAATGCAAACGCACCAATATTCACTCCCTTCATGCGACTGCCCTCAATATTTTTATTAATCTAAAGGCCTACCACCGATAACTCAATTGCAGTGCAAACGTACGCGGCGGATTGACAAATCCGTGATGCGTCGCCGCTTCAGTGATGGTGTAAGCGGTTGGCGCATCTACACCATAAACGATAATTACTTCATCTGTTAGGTTTTTTCCCAACAGCGCCACTTCCCAGTCACCAGCAATATCTGACAGCGACAACCGGGCGTTATACACAACATAACCGTCCTGCTTGATGCGGTCGTCCAGGTTGGGCGACGGATGGTATTCATCGGTAAAGATTGCATCCACATTGGCACGCAACATCAAACTGTCCAGAACCGAACGCTCATAGGCCAGCAGCAGGTTGCCGGAGTAGTCGGCGACATACTGATTGGTTTTGCCACTGTAATCGCAGTTGATGCCGTTCGGGCTGTCCGGCGTCTGGCCCTGGATGCAGGTGCCAAAGGGGTGATCTACGAATTCAAAGTCGAGAAAAGCCAGTCCCGCCGACAACATAAGATGCTCGGTCAAACCCACGCGACCGTCAAGCTCCAGACCTTGGGAAATCGCGCTGGCCGCATTGCCAACATTGAAGCCCAGCGTTCCGTCGAACACACTGACCTGCAGATTATCAAACTCGGTTCGGAACAGAGCCGCGTTCAACTCGGCCACGCCACCAAACAGGCTTGATTTGAGACCCAATTCGTAACTGGTGGCCTCTTCCTCCTCGTATTCGAAAGTACCGATCAGTACAACCTGGTTGGCCACAAGGGCGTTCGGGTTACGCGGCGTCGGCTCAGCACTGGGCGAAGCATTGGAGCGAGCATCAAAGCCACCGGATTTAAAGCCTCGACTGGCGGTGAAATACGCCATCGCGTCAGAAGAAAAGTCCCACTGCAGATTCACTAGCGGCGCAAACTGGGTTTCAACGCGCTTGCCTTCCAGATCATGGCGCTCCGCAGCAAAACTCACCGCCGCCGCTGTATCAGACTCGCCTATTGGCCTGATACTGAAATCCGGGTATGCAAATTCAAGCTTACGACTGCCCTCCTTCTTCTCCCATGTGTAGCGGCCGCCGAAGGTCAATCGCACGTGGTCAATCACATTCCAGGTCGCCTGCATAAAGGCTGACGCCATGGTCGAGTCGCTATTGAAATCGCGAGGCGAGCGGAAATTGCGAATCGCATTACCTGCGTCGCCGATACCCGAAACTTCTTCCGGACCACCAATCCCGCCTGGATCGATGTCGCCGCGAGCCCCGCCTTCAGTGGCATCGGCCGCGTTGACCAAATCTGGAATAATGTCAGAATCCACACGGATGGAGTCGTAGAAATACAGCTCACTGTAGTGCAAGTATGCGCCGGCTATAAACTCCCAAGACTCCCCTACCGGCGAAATCCAACGCATTTCCTGGCTGAACTGTTTGTAATCTTCGACAAGATCAAGCTGAAACAACTCGCCACCGGTAAAATCGCAGTCGCAGTCCTCTTCGTAGTCGTAAGCCATGTAGCCGGTTATAAAGGAATACTGGTGACCATCTTGGTACCAATCGACGTTCAGCGTCACATTCTGCGTATTGTTATCGCTCCAGTCGCCATTAGAGTGGCGCTTGTAATCCGCCTCTACATTGCGAACACCAGGATGGGAATCGATATTTACCACGCCTGGCACTTGCGTCTGATCAAGGATCTCGCCGTACGTACGACCAGTAAAAAACGGCACATCTGAGACGGAAGGCGAATCATAGATGATTTCCGAGTGACGCCCCACGATATCGAAACTGCCGTGTTCCAGCTTTAACGAGGCAACCAGATCGTCGCTGGCATCCCACAGCAATTTAAATCGATAAGTTCGCTCTTCGCGGTTTGGCTCGTCTCGATCCTGCACCAGATTTCGAATATGGCCGTCGTAATCGCGAATGCGGGTAGCAAAACGGTATGCCAGGGTATCGTTGATCGGGCCTGACAGCACCCCATCGAGAATCCGCTCACCAACCTTGCCCTCCCATGTGGCCTGAACATAGCCTTCAAATTCCTGGGTGGGCTTGGCCGTGCTTATATTAATTGCCCCAGCAACGCTGTTTTTGCCAAGCAGTATATTTTGCGGGCCACGCAAAACCTCTACTCGAGATAGATCAAGAAATGGCGCGCGGGCTAATTGGGCTCTACCATAGGAGATTCCGTCGACATACATACCCACCGACTGCTCGAAACCCTGATTTTCGCCTGAACCAATGCCGCGAATATAGATATCGGTGCCAATGCCCGATTCGGACATGGTGAAATTAGGGACATAGGCTTGCAAATCCTCGATGCGCGACAGCCCGGCTTCCATCATTTTGTCGCCGCTGATTGCACTGACAGAAACCGGCACATCCTGAAGACTCTGCTCGCGCAGTTGGGCGGTTACAACGACCTCCTCCAAAACTGCCGCACCAAAACTGGCAGCACTAACACCTGCGGCCAAACAAAATACGAGAGGAGTACGAATAACGGAAAAGCCATGCCGTAACGCGTCGAGCATCGATCGTTCCTTATTATTATTTCACTAAACTGCCGCGCACACCTGCGCATACCAAATGTAAACGGCGATAACATAATCTCAGATAATGGCCTGTTTTCCATGCCAATTCAAGCGCTAACACCGAATTTAAGTCAACCCCTTAAATCACCAATGGAATTAGAAGAT
Source organism: Litorivivens sp. (assembly GCF_057445395.1). Lineage (NCBI taxonomy): Bacteria > Pseudomonadati > Pseudomonadota > Gammaproteobacteria > Litorivivens > Litorivivens sp. The sequence goes on along the minus strand of NZ_JBVBUV010000007.1, from coordinate 60,881 downwards.
GCCCATTCCAAGACCTGCCGCAAAACTTAGCCCCAACTCTTCCGCCCGTTCCAAATCCTCTGCCTGCGGTGGTCCTCGCACGATCAGTGGCTCCGCCACCGGTGATAAGGGATAACCCTTCACTATCCGCTCGAGCTGGCGAACCGCCCCGCTGCCATCATTGCCGCAACTCACTATCAGCATATAGGGGCGAGCCAGGGTACCGGGCTCACAGGGGTAAAAGGTGCGATCAAAGAAATCCTTCATGCCCCCGGAGAGATAACCAAAGTTTTCCGGTGTAACGAATAACACACCATCACACCGTTTCAGGTCATCGCTGCCGGCGGCCATGGCACGTTTCAATGTCACGTGCACTTCAGCTTCTTCGCTGGCGGCCCGCGCAGCGGCCTCCGCCAAGCATTGCGCACTGCCCGACTGGGTATGAAATACGATCAGCAATTCCTTCAAGCCGCCCCCTTTTGGCTGGTGCTATACTGCCGCCAGCCATCTTTTCAAAACACGATAATAATGGACTGCACCTTCCTCATGACGCAACACAGCAGCAAAGCCAACAAACAGTTACTGACAGACTTTCAGAGCGCGCTAGCCCGCCGCTTGCAGGGCGAAAACGTTGATATACGCCGCTTTTTTCACCCTGATATCGCCTGGCACTTTCCAAAATCAACCGCTGCGGCCTCCAGTGGGAGCGACCACTATGGCATTGACGCCGTGATGGCAATGTTTGGCGGCGACGTGGATACTTTTTACCAGCCGGGCACGATGAAGTTTCATTACCACGCGCTGACCGCCGAAGAAGACCGTGTGCACATGCACTTCAGCCTGGAAGCCAAAGCAGTGAATGGACGGGATTACTACAACGATTATCAGAGCCTGTTCCGCTTTGCTGACGGCAAAATTATCGAAGTATGGGAATACTTCGACACGGCCTACCTGTTTAGCGTATTTGAAAACTGAGCGCGGTCTTCATTCGCCCATAACAACGCCGTTGGCCAGCAGTTCACGCTGGTACTCATCGGCTACACCCAGCTCCGCAAGAATGGCCATGGTATCGTGCCCGCTCGGCACCGCTGAAGCGGGTTCACCCCCGTCGGTACGACTGAAACGCGGCGCTGTGCGTGGCTGCCACACCCCGTCCTTCACAACAATCGAATTCCGCGCCCGATTATGCGGGTGATCCTTGACTTCATCCATGCTCAACACCGGTGTTACGCAAGCATCACAATCGGCAAAATGAGCTTCCCAATGATCTCTGTCGTGCTGCAGAAATGCTTCTGCGATCCGCTCCTTCATCGCCGGCCACTGCGCCATGTCATACTGGTTAGGCAATTCGTCCGCCAACCCGAGGCGCTCCACAAAGACCTGATAAAACTGTGACTCAAGCGCCCCAACAGCCATAAAGCCACCGTCACGGGTTTGGTAAACCTCATAAAAGGGCGCGCCGCCGTCAATCATGTTGGTGCCGCGTTCACCCCAGTATCCGGTTTGCCAGGCTGAGAATAGCGAGGTCATCAGCAGCGAGGCACCATCAACCATCGCCGCATCCACCACCTGCCCTTTACCACTCCCCTTAGCTTCAAGTAGCGCACAGACCATCCCGAAGGCCAGTAACATGCCGCCGCCACCAAAATCACCCACCAGATTCAGCGGAATTGCCGGCTTTTCTCCCGCCCGCCCCATGGGGTGAAGAGCGCCGGCAATCGCAATGTAATTGATATCGTGGCCGGCTCGATTCGACAGCGGGCCATCCTGCCCAAAACCCGTCATTCGACCGTAGACCAAGCGTGGGTTAGCCCGCAGGCAATCGTCAGGGCCGAGCGTATACTTTTCCAGCACTCCGGGCCGAAAGCCTTCGATGAAACCATCCGCACTCGCAATCAGCTGCTGCACCAGTGCGACGCCACCTTCTTTCTTGAGATCAATACAAATACAGCGCTTGCCGCGATTGAGGAAATCCAATTCCGTCTGATTGGCGAACATCGATCCGCCCGGCCGCTCGATGCGAATAACATCAGCCCCCATGTCGGCGAGCAGCATAGCTGCAAATGGTCCCGGTCCGATCCCCGCAACTTCAATTATCCGTAAGCCCGCTAGCGGCCCCATCACACAACTCCTTTTACGACTGCGGTATTCAGATATTGCCAGCTAAACCAACAGTCATGTTATTAAAATTTTTACCGTGATAGTGTTTCCGGCTTTAGAAAAGCATACGGAATAAATGCCATGAGCGAAATAAACCGTCAGTGGATTTTCAACCAAAGACCCCAGGGTTTTGTGGACACCGACACATTTACCTATCACGAAGCACCGCTACCTGAGCCCGATCTCGCCGCCGGCGAGGTTTTGATCAAAACCCTCTACTTGAGTTTTGACCCAGCCATGCGCGGCTGGATGGACGACAAACCCAGCTATCTGCCTCCAGTTGAAATTGGCAGCCCGATGCGGGCCTCAGGCATTGGTCAGGTTGTTGCCTCGCAACGCGATGACTTGCCAACAGGCTCACTGGTAATGGGCTTCCTCAACTGGCAGGAATACCTCTGCGTAGATGCCAACGAGGCGACCAGCCTGAACCGGCTGCCCGATGGCACACCACCGGCAATGGCACTGTCGGCCTTTGGCGGCACCAGCATGACGGCCTATTTTGGCTTGCTCGACGTGGGCCAACCCAAGGCAGGTGACACTGTGCTGGTTTCAGGCGCAGCAGGAGCAACAGGCTCCGTCGTCTGCCAGATAGCCAAACTCAAGGGCTGTCGCGTTATTGGCATTGCCGGCGGCCGGGAAAAATGCGATTGGCTAAAAGCCGAATGTGGCGTCGACGAGACCATTGATTATCGCGCAGACGACGTGGGTGCGGTACTGGCTGATATCGCCCCGATGAGTATCAACCTGTTTTTTGACAATGTCGGCGGCTCGATACTCGAAGCTGCCATTGATCAGATGGCGGATCACAGCAGCATTGTGCTCTGTGGCGCGATTGCAGGCTATAACGATGCAACCCCAGCGCCCGGACCGCGAAATCTGATGACACTGATTGCTCGCCGAATTCGTATGCAGGGCTTTATCATGCTGGATTATCTGGATCAGCTTGAACGCTTCCAGAACGAGTTTGGTGGCTGGGTCATGGAGGGAAAAATCAAGACCCGCGAAGATATTCAGGAGGGCTTTGAAAACATACCCGCCACGCTTGCCCGTCTGTTCGAAGGCAAAAATACAGGCAAGCAATTACTGCGGCTCGCCGATCCTGCTTGATCAAGGTAATTTTGACAAAGCACCGGCTGGGAATTCAGCAGTTCCCGGCCCACACTTTTCGCTTAGCACTACCACCGACAACCCCGAAGAGACCTATTCATGAAGTATCTCCACACCATGGTGCGCATCAGCGACATTGATGCCAGCCTTCATTTTTACTGCAATCTGCTTGGTATGAAGGAAATCTCCCGTTACGACAGCGAAAAGGGACAGTTCACTCTGATCTTCCTGGCAGCGCCTGACGATGAGGCCCAGGCCCAGGACGAAAAACGACCCACTATCGAGCTGACCTACAATTGGCAGCCCGAAAGTTACAGTGGCGGACGTAACTTTGGCCACCTGGCATTTGCCGTAGACAACATCTACGACACCTGCCAGAAACTCCAGGACGGTGGCGTTACCATTAACCGCCCTCCCCGTGATGGCCATATGGCCTTTGTTCGCTCGCCCGACGATATCTCCGTAGAGCTACTACAAAAAGGCGACGCCCTGCCGCCCCAAGAGCCCTGGGCTTCTGCACCCAACATCGGCGAGTGGTGATGACTGCCTGCAAACCAAAGCAGTTCCTGGACTAACTCGCTAGACCGCGCGCGAAAAATTGCCGGCGGCCCCCGATTGCAAAACTAATAACTATTAGTCAATATCAGGGCAATAATAATCAGCGCATATCTGGAGCCACATCATGAGCTGCCCTCATCTCAACCTACTCAATCCCGACGTCTACCGGGATGGCATTCCGCACGATCATTTCGCCCAACTGCGCAAAGAGCGACCGGTTTATTGGCAGGATGATCCCCTTACAGGGGTCGGCTACTGGGTGGTCACCAAATACGATGATCTCCAGTATATTTCCAAGCATCCGGAGATTTTCTCGTCGGCAGAACGCACTGCGCTGGCAACAGAAATGTCCGAGGAAGAAGTTGCCATGCAACGTATCATGATGCTGAACATGGACCCACCAGACCACTTGAAGTATCGACGCATCGTCAATAAGGCCTTCATTCCCAAGGTAGTAGAAGAGAAATTGGCCCATATTCGCGACATGGCCAAAACCATAGTTGACGCCGTAGCCCAGCGCGGCGAATGCGAGTTTGTGTCAGAAGTGGCTGCAGAGCTGCCACTCCAGGTCATTTGCGAGTTAATGGGTGTCGCCCACGACGATCGTCACATGATATTCCACAACACCAACATCATGATCGGCGCCGACGACCCGGATCTGTCCACAACCGCCGACGAGGGCATGATGGCGGCCGCAGAGATCTACACCTACGGCTATAAGATTCTTGAAAACCATCGCAAACATCCGGGCAACAACCTGATAGATATGCTGGTCACCGGCACGGTGGACGGCGAACAGCTCAGCGACGACGAATTTGCCCAGTTTTTCCTGCTCCTGCTGGTCGCGGGGAACGAAACGACCCGTACCGTAACGGCCAACGGTATGAAGCTACTGATCGAGCACCCTGAACAGCATCAGGAGCTGATTGACAATCCCTCCCTGATTCCCAATGCCATCGAAGAGTTTTTGCGCTATGAACCTGCAGTGATGCAATTTCGTCGCACGACGAAATCGGATGTGGAATTGGGTGGCCAGCAGATGAAAAAAGGCGACAAGGTCGTCATGTACTACACCTCGGCAAACCGAGATGAAGACTACTTCAACAGCCCGGATGTATTCGATATCCACCGTGACAACGCCAAAGAGCATCGCTCATTCGGAATTGGCGAGCACTTTTGCCTGGGCTCTCACCTGGCCCGTCTGGAATTGCGGGTGATGTTTGAGGAAATCATCCCACGGCTGCGCAACCCTAGATTTGCCGAGAAACCCAATTACATGCGCTCCGCCTTCCTGAACAGCATGAAAACAATGCCCATCACATTCGACCCCGAAACCGCGTGAAATCCAGTGCGCCGGACACGCTGAAAAGCGCGTGTTCGGCAGCATTTCACCCGCGGGTTGAAATAGCGTAGACATTGACTAAGCTCAAGTAAGTCAACGACTTTTCTGGGCTCGCAATGAAATCAAAACTAAACAGACTCTATCGCCAGATCAAGCAGTCTGTGAACGACCCACAAGAACGACAACAGCTACTCAATATAGCCGAGCGCTACTGGGACATCATTGACCGCGAGGAATTTCGGCAGCGCGCCGCAAAGGATTTGCTCGACATCACCCGGCGCCATCTGGCACTGGCCGCCACCCGTCGCGGTGACGCCCTCAAACTCGATATCAGGGAAGACCCCGAAAGAGGCATTCTGCTCTTTGAGATGGTGGCCGAAGATCGCCCATTTATTTTCGACTCCCTGTCTAATCTGGTCTACGACAGCGGTTATATCCCCCTGCAGTCAAACCACCCCATTCTCTGGGTGAAGCGCAACGGGCGGGGACAACTGCAGGACATTACCGCCCTCGATAAGAAAGATCAGGAAACTACCGACTATCAGGCCGAATCCTTCGTACGCTACGAGCTGGAACCCGGCGCCAACGCCCTTCCTGCGAGCAAACTGAAAGCACGCGTAAAGGAAACCCTGGCAAATATCAAAGTGGTGGTGGCGGACTGGCAGGCAATGTGCGACAAAGCCCTCGAGCTACAGACGCATTACAACGCGACCAAGGCTCCACTGGCGCCGCGAGCCCGGCGCCAGGTCAGCAATTTTCTGCAGTGGATTGCCGGCAACAACCTTACTTTTATCGCCTACGTGCATTTATCGCTGCGCAGCGGCAGCCGGCCAACCCTCAATGTCGATCCCGGAAGCAGACTCGGCCTACCACTGGACGCAGCTCCGTGGGAGCATATCGCAGACCCGGAAGAACGCCAGCGCACGCTGGAGCGCTACCTGGCCAGCGAACGCATCTTAACCATTACCAAATCGACTGAACTGTCTCCGGTACGTCGCTTTGTACCGATGGACTATATCGCGATCAAGGATTTCGACGAAAAAGGAAAACTCAAAGGTGAGCATCGATTCTACGGTCTGATGACACGCGCGGCCTACAACAGCCGGGCGCTCGACATTCCCTTGCTCAAAGACCGCATTGAAGCGGTCATGGCAAAAGCACATTTCCCCAGAGGCAGCCACAACGCCAAAATGCTGCTTCAGATACTGGAAACCTTCCCCCGCGACGAACTGTTCCAGAGCAGCACCCGCAGCCTGTTCTCCATGTCGATGGGAATTCTCGCCATTGAAGAACACAATCGCGTACGGGTGTTCAGCCGCTCCGACCCCTTCCATCGCTACTATTCGATTCTGGTTTATATTCCGCGCGAATATTACAGTCAGGCCGTGCGCGAAAAAATACAAAATGTCGTCTCTACCGTGCTTAACGCCGCAAGCTGCGAATTCAATATTTACTTCACCGACTCACGGATGGCTCGCCTGCATTTAATCGTCAGGATGCAACCAGAATCACCGCAACGGGTAGACGGAAAGGCGCTGGAAGAACTCATCAGCGGCATAACAGAAAGCTGGCATAGTAAACTGAAAAGCCAACTGCTGGAGAAATACTCTCGCAAAGAGGCAGTATCGATCTATCGCTACTATCACGAGGGTTTCAGCCCGTCCTATATGGCCAAAACGGACGTTGCCAAAGCGCTGACCGACATTGAACATCTGGAGCGCCTGCATCACTCAGAATCACCGGTATCGGTACGTCTTCATCGCGATATTTCCCGTCTAGAAAACCGGGTAGAGCTACGGTGCTATTTCAAAACCCATCCCCTGCCACTATCAGACATTCAACCAAGGCTAAACAATCTGGGCTTGCGTCTGCTGCTGGAAGATCTCTATCCAATTCAGGCAAGTGATGGCACACGCTATTGGGTGCAGGATTTCCGCGCCGAAGTGGCGGTGAATGTGAACCAGCTGTTCTGGCATGACGCCACGCAGTTCGAGCAGGCGTTTGTTGCCATCTATGAAGGCCTGTGCGACGACGACGATTTCAATCGACTATTAATCAGCGCCGATGTGAACTGGCGCGAAGCGGGCCTGCTGCGCACCTACTGCCGATACCTGAAACAGCTTGGTAACAATTTCGAACAGCAGTATCTCAGTCGACTTTTGGTAGAGCACGGCAGCCTGTCGCGACTGTTGATCGATCTGTTTCACTCCCGCTTCGACCCCGCAGTCAAAGAGCGTGAACAACGCTGCCAAAAGCTGATCGAGCAGATGGACTTTGCGCTGGAAGACGTGCAGAGCCTGGATGCAGATCGTTTATTCCGCTCACTCAAGCACTGTCTTCTGGCCACAATGCGCACTAACTACTACCTGGAGCCTCGCAACCCGGTTTATGTTCTGAAGCTGTCTCCGAGACAGATTCCCGATGCGCCAGAACCAAGACCGCGCTACGAAATATGGGTGCACTCTCCTCAATTTGAAGCTGTGCATCTGCGCGGAGACAAGGTCGCCAGAGGTGGCCTGCGCTGGTCTGATCGCCCCGAAGACTTCCGCACGGAAGTGCTCGGTTTGGTGAAATCCCAGATGGTAAAAAACGCCGTGATTGTCCCGGTAGGCGCAAAAGGGGGATTTGTCTGTCGTCAATTGCCAGTCAATGGAGATCGCAACGCGATTCAAGAGGAAGTGATCGCCTGTTACAAAGCCTTTATTCGAGGCATGCTCAGCATTACGGACAATCTGGTGAAAAACCGGATATCCCGCCCCTCTAAACTGGTCTACCACGATGATGACGACCCCTATCTGGTTGTCGCAGCAGACAAAGGCACCGCAGCGTTTTCAGACATTGCCAACAGCATCTCGGAGGAATTCAATTTCTGGATAGGCGATGCCTTTGCCTCAGGCGGGTCTAACGGCTACGACCACAAGAAAATGGGCATCACAGCCAAAGGGGGCTGGGAGGCGGTGAAACGTCATTTTCGCGAAATGGGACGCGATATCCAACGGGAAAGTTTCAGCGTTGTGGGTATAGGCGATATGGCTGGGGATGTGTTTGGCAATGGCATGCTGCTGTCAAAGCATATCTGCCTGAAAGCCGCGTTCAACCATTTGCATATCTTTATAGATCCCAACCCCAACCCATCTACATCATGGAAAGAACGCAAACGTCTGTTTTCCCTGCCGCGCTCAACTTGGGAAGATTACGATGGCCGAGTACTGTCGAAAGGCGCGGCCATTTTTTCGCGCAAGGACAAACGAGTCACCCCCAGCAGGGAAGCCTGCGAAGCGCTGGCACTGGAACCGCGTGATTACACCCCTGATGAGCTGATCCACGCCTTGCTGAAAGCCCCCGTCGATCTTCTCTGGAACGGTGGTATCGGCACCTATGTAAAGGCCGAAAACGAGACCCATCAGCAGGTAGGCGACCGCGCCAATGATGCCATTCGCGTCAACGGCAATGAGCTGCGCTGCGCTGTTGTCGGTGAAGGTGGCAATCTTGGCTTGACGCAGGCCGGGCGCATTGAGTTTTGTCGCAATGGCGGTCGCTGCAACTCCGATTTTATCGACAACTCAGCCGGTGTCGATTCCTCCGATAACGAGGTTAATATCAAAATTCTCCTAAATCAGCTGATCGCCGAGGGCAAGCTCGACACCAAGCAGCGCAATGCCCTGCTGCGCAAGATGACCCGCGATGTAGAACACAATGTGCTGCGCAACAACTACCTGCAAACCCAGGCAATCAGCATGTTATCTGCCCAGGCGCCGGAGCGTCTTGGTGAGCAGGCGGAACTGATCCGCATTCTGGAGCGCGACGCTGGGCTGGATCGCAAACTGGAAAACCTGCCCGATGAAAAAACACTGCAGGCTAGACGCACCGCAGGTGAAGGCCTGACCCGGCCTGAACTGGCCAACCTGATGTCCTGGGCGAAAATTCACATCAACAAGCTGCTGCTGGAATCCGACGTACCGGAAGATCCTTACTTGTCACAGGAGCTCGAACGTTACTTTCCCCCACAATTAGGACAACACTATGGCAGTGCCCTGCCCAAGCACCGGCTGAAGCGCGAAATCATCTGTACCGTGGTAACCAATAGTCTGGTTAATCGAATGGGCAATGCCTTTGCGCATCGTCTCAATGACGAGCTCGGCAACAGCTTTGAAGATATGGCGCGCGCCTACACCATAGCGCGAGACCTGTTTCAGGTACGCGAACTGTGGGACGCTATCGAAACACTGGACAATAAAGTCGATGATGCCTCGCAGCTGAGAATGATGCTGGAAATCCGCCGCCTGATAAAACACATCACGTTGTGGCTACTGAACAGCAAACAGAGCCTTACCGATATTCGCTGCCTGATTGAGCGCTACCGCCCCGAGGTTGAGCTGCTGCGCGACAACATGGACAGTTACCTGTGCCAGCATGAACTGGCACTTATGCAAGAAAAACTGAGCCAGCTTTTTGCGCAGGGCGTGCCGGAGAAAATCGCCCGCCCCGTCGTGCTACTCAAAGCGCTCTACGCCGCCCCCGACATTACCTGGCTGAAGGAGCAAACCGGCGGTAACGCCAACACCCTGGCCCAAATCTACTTCAGGCTGGCAGATAGCCTGCAGATCACCTGGGTGCGCCGTCAGATTGACGCCCTGAAGGCAGAAACCCGCTGGCATGCTCTGGCACGCAATGCTCTGCGCGACGACCTCTATCAGCGGCACCGCGATCTGTGCGCCAAAGTATCCGGAGAATTGGCCCTCAAAGAGCCCATTGTCGAACAGATTGATCTGTGGATTGAGCAACACCGTGTACAGACTGAATACCTGCGCGATCTGATCACTGAAGTTCAAAGCGGTCATCAGGCAGACTATATGAGCCTGTCGGTGATATTGCGCCAGCTTGGCCGCCTGGCGGCCTGATCTGCCACTTAAGGCCTTTTATCTACCCGACAGCGACGTTATCTCGTCGCTACTGTTTGTGTTAATAAGCTTATAAGGAACAAATCTTTCCCCCTTTCCCGGCACTTGGGTACCATGGCGCCCTGAATTGGCGGCAATGTCGCTAAACTCGCGCTGGCACAGGCATTTAGTGTAGAATTGCGCGCCTTCTAACACCGCTCCACCGCATTTTTCGGGATATTTTCGGGACAACGATGTACAGATACGATCAATACGACCGTCAGATCATCAACGAGCGGGTCGCCCAATTCAGGGATCAGACCCAACGCTATCTGGCTGGCGAAATCACGGATGAACAATTCCTGCCGCTGCGCCTGCAGAATGGGCTGTATATACAGCGACTAGCCCCGATGCTTCGCATCTGTATTCCCTACGGCACGCTGAATGCCACCCAGCTGCGCAAGCTGGCTGAAATCAGCCGCAAATATGACAAGGGCTACGGGCATTTCAGCACCCGGCAGAACATTCAGTTGAACTGGCCGAAACTGGAAGAAGTTCCAGATATTCTCGAGGATCTGGCGACGGTTGAAATGCACGCCATTCAAACCAGCGGCAACTGTATTCGCAACTTCACAGCTGATCAGTTTTCCGGTGTCGCCCAGGATGAAATTGAAGACGCCCGCCCCTGGTGTGAAATTTTGCGTCAGTGGGCAACCTTCCATCCCGAATTCGCATTCCTGCCGCGTAAATTCAAGATTGCCATCTGCGGCTCTAAGCGTGACCGCGCCGCTGTTGCCTTTCATGACATTGGGCTGGAAATTATCAAGGACGCCCAAGGCGAAACGGCCTTCAAGGTATTTGTTGGTGGCGGCCTGGGGCGCACCCCCGTCATTGGCGCACTGATACACGACTGCCTCCCTAAAGAGCATGTCATGTCGTATCTCGATGCCATATTGCGCGTCTACAACCAGCTGGGGCGTCGCGACAACAAGTACAAAGCTCGCATCAAAATACTGGTTAAAGCGATGGGCGCTGAAGCGTTCAAACAAAAGGTTGAGGAAGAATGGGCACACATCAAGGATGGCCCAATGACCTTGACCCAAGAAGCCATCGACCATGCTTTTACCTTTTTCCAACCGCCGGCCTACGAGGCAATTGATGCCGCCGCTGCACAATCGGCGCTCGACGACCAGCGACTGACTGATCCACGCTTTGCGGCATGGCTGAGCCACAATGTGGTTGCCCACAAACAGCCTGGCTACGCCATTGTTAATGTATCACTTAAAGAAACTGGCTTTGCCCCAGGAGACATTACCGCTGAACAGATGGAGGCCGTTGCCGAACTGAGCGAGCAATACGGTTTTGGTGAATTGCGCAGCACCCACGAACAGAACCTGGTATTGCCCGATATTCGCAAGACCGACCTGTTTGCGGTGTGGCAAAAACTGGATGCCCTGAGACTTGCTACGCCGGTTATTGGCACGCTCAATGATATGATCTGCTGCCCCGGCGGCGATTACTGCGCGCTGGCGAACGCCAAGTCAATTCCCGTGGCCGAAGCCATTCAACGCCGCTTTGACGACTTGGATTACCTTTACGACCTCGGCGAAATTGAGCTCAACATTTCCGGCTGCATGAACGCCTGTGGCCACCACCATATCGGCCATATAGGCATTCTTGGGGTGGACAAAAAAGGTCAGGAGTTTTATCAGGTATCGCTTGGCGGAAGCCAGAGCAATGATGCCGCGATAGGCAAGATTCTTGGCCCCTCCTTTGCTCAGGACGAAGTACCCGAAGTGATCAGCAAACTGCTGGAAACCTATGTTGCCAACCGAACCGAGGAAGAGCGCTTCCTGGACACCTACCGCCGTATAGGGATTGAGCCATTCAAGGAGCGTGTATATGCCTGACATCAAGATCATCAAGGACGGCGCCGTGGTAGCCGATGACTGGCAAGTTATCCGGGACACCAGCGAAGATCTGCCCCAGGGCAAAATTATTGTTCCTGCCCAGTACTGGCTCGACAACAAAAGCTCTCTAGACGCGCGCGGCGACGTCGCAGTGTGGCTTGCGAGTGACCAGTCGCCCAAAATACTCGGCGACACCATTGGTCACTTTGAATTGATTGCCGTCGATTTTCCGGCTTTTGGTGATGGCCGCGGTTTCAGCTATGGCCGCGAGCTGCGCGAACAGCACGGCTTTACTGGCGAACTGCGGGCTATTGGTAACTTTATGCGCGACCAACTGGCCTACCTTGGACGCTGCGGTTTTAACAGTTTTGCCCTGCAAAACACTGATGTCGATGCCGCCCTCAAAAGCCTGAAAGACTTTTCAGTGCATTACCAAACGTCGATAGACAACCCCCAGCCGTTGTTTCGCGCTCGCAGCTAACACCTCCTGTATCGGGCGCGGTTTCTACTGCATAGTAGACGCGCCCGCATTCCTCCCCAGTCAGGGCTGCGCTGCCCCGGCAATTGCCGTATCATCCAAAGTGTTGTTTTTTTGGGGACAATATTTGATGGCGCGGCTTCATATAACACGGTGCGCGACCTCGGGGTTTACCCGGTGAGCGGCATTACCACATCGTTTTTCCTGATCTTCGCCGGCGCTGCAGTAGTCGCGTCACTTGCACTCTACACCCGCCAACCCCTGATTATTGCTTATATCGTTCTTGGCGCACTGATCGGCCCCTACGGCATGGAGTGGGTCACAGACCTGAAATTGCTTGCCGATATTGCCGATGTTGGCATTCTGTTCCTGCTGTTCCTGCTCGGGCTCGACATGCAGCCACGCGCACTGATAGACACCATCCAGAAATCTACCGTGGTTGCTCTGCTGTCCTCTCTTCTATTTGCCGCCACCGGGTTCAGCATTGCCTATGCGTTCGGTTTTACGTTTATGGAGTGCCTGGTCATAGGCGCTGCCATGATGTTTTCCAGTACTATCATTGGTATCAAGCTGCTGCCTACCACCGTACTGCACCACAAGCACACCGGCGAGCTGATGATTGGCCTGCTATTGCTGCAGGATCTGATCGCGATTTTCGTCTTACTGCTATTGATGGCCTTGAGCCTGGGCGAGTTCAATGTCGCTGACTTCAGCCTGACGCTGCTGTCACTACCACTGTTAATAGCCTTTGCTTTCGGCGCTGTTCGGTGGGTCGTGCTACCACTCCTACGTCGCTTTGACCGATTTCACGAGTACATCTTTCTGGTGGCGCTGGGCTGGTGTCTCGGCTTGGCCGAGGCCGGCCATGCGTTGGGACTGTCTGCAGAAATTGGGGCGTTTTTGGCTGGCATCAGCCTAGCAACCAGCCCGATTTCTCAATACATTGCGGTAAACCTGAAACCGCTGCGTGACTTTTTCCTGATACTGTTTTTCTTTTCCCTAGGCGCGCGTTTTGATTTGAGCTTGATCCGCGAAGTGCTGGCAGCAGCGCTAGTCCTGGCAACGGTGATGCTCTGCATGAAGCCAGTGACATTCCGCTATTTGTTGCACGGGCTGAGTGAGCGCAACACGCTGGCATGGGATTTGGGGTTTCGACTAGGACAGGTCAGCGAGTTTTCGCTATTGATTGCTTACATGGCTGCAGGGGCGTCTATCATTGGGCGGGAGGCGTCTCACCTGATCCAGGCCACCACTATCATCACCTTCGTTGTATCGTCCTACATCGTTATCCTGAACTACCCGACGCCGATCGCCATTTCTGACAAACTGCGCCGGGACTGACGGCCGCCGCTAGAACGGCAGCACTTTTTTCAATGGTGAATCGCCATCCTTCGGCTTATCATCGTCGCCACCCTGCTCTCGAAATACCACCGAGAACGTCACTGGCACTGCTCGCGTTATCGATTTCAACCCGGCAATTTCCTGCAGTTTGTCCACGCCGGCGCCAAGACCAAAATCAGCCACCCGAATAAAGGCGGGCTCGACCGTGTAAACAGTGAAAGCACCTCCTGTACCCTTCACTATCCTTACCAGCAATTCCAGCCCCGCCTTTTTGCCGTGCAGATCAAGCTCACCCTTAAGGCGCCGCTGCTGAATATCACCCACCGCCATATCATTGATCGCATCCAGGTCAACGCTAGTGGTATAGGTTGCTTTCGGGAAGGACGTCACCTCAAATAGATGCTCCTTCATGCGCTTGTCGCGAATATCAATACGGGTATCGACGCTGCCCAGCTCGACCGTTATTTCTGCTTTTCCGGCCTTGTCGACAGTGCCGCCAAGGGTGGTAAAACGGTGCAATTCCGCCACGCTCTCGTTTTTGATACTGCCAAAATTGAGTTGCGAAACACTGTTATCCAAGGTCAGGTCAGCCGCGGCGGTGCAACTGACGAGCAGCAAGGGAAGCAGGCGTTTTTTCATTTTAATTCTCCAGCAATCAGCATAAGTAAAAATCCTACCATAAAAAAACCCGGCACTAGGCCGGGTTTTTGTGAGACAGGTCGCTGTTTACAGGGCAGCGTCAAGCTCGGGTACTGCTTCAAACAGATCCGCAACCAGACCGTAGTCTGCCACCTGAAAGATGGGAGCGTCTTCGTCTTTGTTGATCGCAACAATGACTTTACTGTCTTTCATGCCAGCCAAATGCTGAATTGCGCCAGAAATACCTACCGCGATGTACAGATCAGGGGCAACGATTTTACCCGTTTGACCAACCTGCATATCGTTAGGTACGAAGCCGGCGTCAACCGCAGCGCGCGAAGCACCTACAGCAGCACCCAGCTTGTCGGCAACTTTGTACAGCATTTCGAAGTTGTCACCGTTTTGCATGCCACGACCGCCAGAAACAACGATGCTGGCTGCAGTCAGGTCAGGACGATCGCTTTCCGCAATCTCTTCCTTCACAAACTCTGATTTGCCAGCGTCTTTCGCAACATCAACAGCCTCTACCGCTGCCGAACCACCTTCTGCGGCAACCGCATCAAAGGCCGTGGTACGCACAGTGATCACTTTGATAGCGTCTGCAGATTGCACAGTGGCGATAACGTTACCAGCGTAAATCGGACGCTTGAATGTATCTGCGTCTTCAACAGCGATAATTTCAGAAATCTGAGCTACATCCAGCAACGCTGCCACACGCGGCATGAAGTTCTTGCCTGTGGTGGTCGCTGGTGCCAGAACGTGGCTGTAGTCTTTGCCCAGCTCGGCGACCAGATCGCCCAGATTTTCTGCCAGCTGGTGTCCGTATGCTGCATTGTCGGCAACCAGTACTTTGGCAACACCGTCAATCTTGGCAGCAGCATCGCCTGCGGCGCCGCAACCTTCACCGGCAACCAGTACGGCAATATCTCCACCGATAGCTTTCGCCGCAGCAACAGTGCTCAGCGTGGCGCCCTTGATTTCTGCATTGTCGTGTTCAGCAACTACCAGAATACTCATGAGATCACCTTCGCTTCGTTCTTCAGTTTGTCTACCAGCTCAGCCACGGTCTCAACCTTGATACCAGCCTGGCGCTCGGCCGGCGGCTCAACTTTCAGGGTTTTCACACGGGGAGCCACATCAACGCCCAGGTCAGCCGGCGTGAGAGTATCAAGCGGCTTTTTCTTGGCTTTCATGATGTTGGGCAGAGAAGCGTAACGCGGTTCGTTCAAACGCAGGTCTGTGGTAACAACTGCTGGCAGGTTCAATTTAACAGTCTGCAAGCCGCCATCGATTTCACGGGTAACGCTTACAGAGTCGCCATCGATCGCCACTTCAGAGGCAAAGGTGCCCTGACCCATACCGGCCAGCGCAGCCAGCATCTGGCCAGTCTGGTTGTTGTCACCGTCGATTGACTGTTTGCCCAGAATAACCAGCTGCGGCTCTTCTTTGTCGACAACAGCTTTGAGCAGTTTGGCAATTGCCAAAGGCTGCAGGTCTTCGTCGGACTCAACCAGAATACCGCGATCTGCGCCCAGCGCCAGCGCTGTGCGAATCTGTTCCTGGCAGTTCTTCGCGCCCAGAGAAACGGCAACCACTTCCGTGGCAATACCCTTTTCTTTCAGGCGAACGGCTTCTTCGACCGCAATCTCGCAGAACGGGTTAATGGACATTTTAACGTTGTTCAGGTCTGGACCAGAGCCATCGGACTTGGGTCTAACCTTGACGTTGTAATCAACGACACGTTTGACAGCAACAAGAACCTTCATGGATTCCCCATTTTCTGTTCATCTAAGGTGAGAAAGTGATGCCATGACCAGCTGGTGGAACCCTGGCACCGGTGTAAAAATCGGGAGGTATCTTGACGTTTCTGACAGTCAAGGTCAATAAACGCGACGCATTTAGCGGATTTATAACCTTTATTCGGGGGGTATCTACGGCATTTTTTCGTCGCGGGCTGAAAAATCAAAGAAAACACGCTAAGTTGTTGACTGCGAAGCGATATTATATTCCAAGCCAGCGACCAGCAAAGCTCGCATTTGCACAACCAGACATTGTAGACCGGTGGTGTTTTACGGCCTCAGTCAGTATACTCTGCGGCCTTCCAAATGCAGCTTTCCCCTTGATTTGGCTGTATTTACTGATTCAGAAGAGGAGTTCAATCGTGGAACGCGAATCGATGGAATTTGATGTACTGATCGTGGGTGCTGGTCCGGCCGGACTTTCAGCGGCCTGCAAGATCAGACAACTCAGCGAAAGCACCGGTAAAGATATAAGCGTTTGCGTGGTTGAAAAAGGCTCTGAAGTCGGCGCCCATATCCTGTCAGGCGCGGTTTTTGAGCCCACCGCACTGAACGAACTCTTCCCGGACTGGAAAGAGAAAGGCGCACCGCTTGAGACTGAAGTCACTGGCGATGACATCTACTATATGACCAGCGAGGAAAAGGCCATTAAGGTTCCCGGCTTCGCGGTTCCGAAAACCATGCACAATGAAGGCAACTACATCATCAGCTTGGGCAACCTGTGCCGCTGGCTGGCCGAGCAAGCCGAAGGCATGGGCGCAGAAATCTACCCAGGCTTTGCCGCCGCAGAAGTGCTGTACAACGAAGACGGCAGCGTAAAAGGCATTGCCACCGGCGACATGGGCATTGCCGCTGACGGCTCCCAGAAAGACTCCTACATGCCTGGCATGGAGCTGCACGCCAAGTACACCCTGTTCTCCGAGGGCTGTCGCGGTCACCTGGGCAAGCAACTTATTGAAAAATTCAACCTTGCCGAGGGCAAAGACCCACAACACTACGGCATCGGCATCAAAGAGCTTTGGAAAATCAACCCCGAGAAACACTCTCAGGGCAAGGTGGTGCACTCTACCGGCTGGCCTCTTTCTGAAAACGGCGCCTTCGGCGGCGGCTTCCTGTACCACATCGAGGACGACCAGGTTGCACTGGGCCTGATCACCGACCTGTGCTACGACAACCCGTACCTGAGCCCTTTTGAAGAATTTAACCGCTTCAAAACCCACCCTGTCATCAAGGATTTCCTGGAAGGCGGCGAACGCATCTCCTATGGCGCTCGCGCCATTGCCAAAGGCGGACTGCAGTCATTGCCCAAAATGACCTTCCCAGGTGGCTTGCTGATCGGTTGCGATGCCGGCACCCCGAACTTTGCCAAAATCAAAGGCAGCCATACCGCGATGAAATCTGGCATGCTGGCGGCAGAGGTCGTGCACAAGGCGATCACCGAACAGGAACGCGGCAGCGATGACCTGACCGAATACACCGAAGCCTTCAACAACTCCTGGTTGTACAAAGAGCTTTACCAGCAGCGCAACTTTGGCCCTGCGCAGCATAAATGGGGCAACCTCGTGGGCTCGGCCTACTCCTTTGTCGATATCAATATCTTCAATGGCAACCTCCCGTGGACCTTTGAAGACAAGAAGGCAGACCATGCAGCCATGAAGCCGGCCGCACAGAGCAAGGAGATCACCTATCCGAAGCCCGATGGCAAGCTCACCTTCGACCGACTGGCATCAGTGTTTCTCTCCAACACTAACCACGAAGAAGATCAACCCTGCCACCTGACGCTGAAAGACCCTGCGCTGCCAATTCGC
Organism: Litorivivens sp.; assembly: GCF_057445395.1. NCBI lineage: Bacteria > Pseudomonadati > Pseudomonadota > Gammaproteobacteria > Litorivivens > Litorivivens sp. The sequence goes on along the minus strand of NZ_JBVBUV010000007.1, from coordinate 42,880 downwards.
GACAATCTGCCAACCTACGACGAGCCGGCGCAGCGTTACTGCCCTGCCGGTGTTTACGAAGTTGTAGACAACGAAGATGGCAGCAAACGCTTCCAGATCAACGGCCAGAACTGCGTCCACTGCAAAACGTGCGACATTAAAGATCCGGCGCAAAACATTGTGTGGGTAACACCGGAAGGCTTCGGCGGCCCCAACTACCCCAACATGTAACTGCCTAGCGCTCACTGCAAAGCCGCCTGCCCTTTCGGTCCGGCGGCTTTTTTACGCCCCGCTATCCAGCGAACCCAGGAATTGCCTATTTAATATTCAACACGCTCCCGGTTTTCAGTCCCCAGATTTCAGACCAAAAAAAACCGCGCCATGGCGCGGTTTTTTTATAGCTCTTTAACTTAGAACACAAACTTAACGCTGGCAAAGAAGTCTGCCTCGGCACCTTCCAGGAAGGCATCCGGCAAGTTTTTCTCGGAAATTGAATCCGCAATCACCAGGTTAACTTCCAGAGTCTCGGCATAGGTCGCCTTGATGCGGACACCGATATCGGAGATCGCAGCCGTGTCACCGGCGTCACCGCTGGCATCTTCAAAGTTGGCCTCACCGTATTCACCAAATACACCGGCAACGAGGTCAAAGTTATCGAGATCCACCAGTTTATGGTTCAGCCCCAGGCGCGCAAACATACCCGAATCACCAACAAGCACACCCGGCACGTATGAGGAGATGGCATTTACACCACCGAGCACCCATTGCTGTTGTTGCGGCAGCTGGTCATCCGCCATCTGCGCGGCAAAGTCCACATCGACGGTCGTACGCTTGCGGTTGCTAATCTGCACCGCGGCACGTGGCTTGAATACAATAAAGTCACCCGCACGCTTGCCGACCGCAACGCCTGATGCATCCGGTGTGCTCTCAAGTGAACCACCATCGTCATCGATGCCCGCTTTGGCTGACGCCGTCAGGGTATATTTCAGCAGGTGCGTATCACCCAGCCGTGACTGGCGATTGTAACGCGCCCCCACTTCGAGGGTTGTATAAACCTCGTCCTGAAGGTTTGCGCCAGACTGATCTTCAATCTGGGAGTCGACCAGCTCGAGCTCTTCATAAAGACTGAAGCGGCGATCAATGTCGCTGCTCAACACCTGCTCACCGGTGAAGGCAATCTGCGTGATCTCGGCATCGAAAACCGAATTAGACGTGGCGGCGCCGCCTACCGGCAGACACAGCAAGCCCAATAAAGGATCACAGGTCTGACCAGCACCTGCACCCACCGACTCAGGTGTAAAATCCTGGGTGTATTCGGCAACGCTGGCGCGCAGCCCATACAAGCCAAAAGAAAACGGCTTGTTAACACCTACACTGATCTGATCGTACTCGTCGCCCTCACGTGACTCACCAAGATCAGGAAACGCCTTCTGGTAGTCTAACGACAGATTAGTACCACCCAGAGTGGAGTGTGTAACACCGGCATCGGCATAATAACGCCCCGCAAAACGGCTGCCTTCGTTGCTTAGCTTAAACTTGAGATCTGTGCGGTCGGCATCCGCTTTTTCTTTGCCTTCGAACACCATACCGACCACGCCGGGATCTTCTTCTGACACCTGATAGCTGACGCTGTAGTCAACACCAGTTCGCTCAGATTTGACGTTGGCCATAGCGCGCGCCTTGTCAAACTCGCTGCGCTTCAGATCGGCGTCGCCTTCCAGTCCGTCAAAAAACGGTACGATGCCCTCGTCGCCACTGACATTGCCAACCCGAGCTTGCAGCGCATGCACATGAACAACGTTCTGTTGCCGCGCATACAGAGTGTTAACCAGGAGATGCCCCTTGCGATTCGTCGCAGAGCTGATCAGCAAAATCGCCTGATCAGCCGATTTTGCGACTTCAAAAATTTTATCCAGCTCAGCACTGCTGAGATGGTGATTACCGGTTACATGAAGCTCAAAACTGCCAACTTTACCGGTATAGGCGGATGCGCCCGCTGCGTAGTCAGAAATATAGCTTGTATTGACTAGGGTAGGCGGTACTGCGGGTGGTAAATCGATAGCCATAGTCGTTTGATCCTAAATGTCGAAAATTTGTCTGTCGTTATAACGTGGGCGGCAGGGAAACTCGCCGCCCAAACGGCACCTTATTACTTGTCTTCGCTGTCGTAGGATTCGAGAAAATCCAGATACTGACTTTCGTCGAACTCGGAATCGCTGCTCGAGTCTGATGAGGCACCCTCTGTTGCACTCTTGCTGTCAGAAGCACTTGAGCTGCCAGCCTCGGCGGTATCACCACCGGACGCGTCATCAGCAGAGGAGTCCTCTTCGGTAGTAAAGTCGAGGTACTCCGAGGCATCGAATTCATCAACTGAAGACTCGGCAGACTCTGTGGGCTGTTCTTTCTTTTCTGCCTGCTCTTTAGCGGCCTGCTCTTGCGCGGCTTTTTTCTTGGCTGCTTCCGCCGCAGCTTTGGCGCGGGCTGCCGCACGGCGTGCACGCTCGGCCTCCATTTGTGCCTCACGCTGCGCAATTTCCGCTTTCGCCGCGTTGAACGTTTCCATATCGAGCACATTGAGCTCTACACGGCGGTTTTCAAAGCGCCCTTCAGGGTTGTCGCTACCGTCATCAAAGCTGTTTGGCGCGATCGGACGGGACTCCCCAAAACCGCGGAATACCAGGCGGTCAGCGTTGACACCATGACGAATGAAGTAATTGTGAACAGCTTCTGCACGGTTGCGAGAAAGGATTTCGTTGTACAGATCACTGCCTTTGCTGTCGGTATGTCCATCGATGGACACCAGCAATTCGGAGTGCTCGTTCAACACATTGACCGCAGCCTCAAGAATCGGGATGGACTCTTCGCGCAGTACGGCTTTATCAAATTCAAAGTTTACGCCGCGCAACACCCAGGGGCGATCTTCACGCAGCTCCATTTCGTGACAGCCATTCATAAATACTGGCACACCTTTTGGCGTGTCGGGACACTCATCCTGCTTATCGCAGACGAAATCACCGTCTACGTCATCACAGAATTCCATGGTTTCCTCAAGGCCGATGTCGCCACAAGCCATTTTGCCGTCAGTACCCCGGCCGGTACAGCTCAGGTCAGCACCTGGCGCTGCGGCACCGCCGCCACCGACCGGCAAGCCGAGCTGAGCATGAGAAACCAAGGGGATCGAAAACAGCAACGCACAAAAAGCCGTTACCAAGCCACGAGTCAGTGTGGTCATTCAGGTTCTCCAGAAGTAAGTAATTTTCCTTATTGCCAAGCGTTATACACGCTATGCACTTCATTTTGAAAACAATTTACTGCAAGAACTTTGAAGTATCCACCCCGGAATACACCTGAAAGTGCTTTATTCACGGAAACCTGTCACAGCAACGAGACAATTACGAAGAATTTGCGCCGAACGGCGGAATCTCAAAAGAAAATGACACGAAGGGAATAATGGGGTGGCCGACGGGGTTCGAACCCGCGACAACAGGAATCACAATCCTGGACTCTACCAACTGAGCTACGGCCACCATTGCGGTGTATCTATGCGGTGGCACGCCCGGCAGGATTCGAACCTGCGACCGACGGCTTAGAAGGCCGTTGCTCTATCCAGCTGAGCTACGGGCGCACGGCGCCTCCAAGCGAACACAAAGCAAAGAAATGGTCGGGGTAGAGAGATTCGAACTCCCGACATCCTGCTCCCAAAGCAGGCGCGCTACCAGACTGCGCTATACCCCGACAAACCAAGCTTTATATTGCCCCGCAAGAGGAGCTGCGCATAATACGCATCACCCCTGGGGACGTCAATCGCTATTTACCCGCTTTTGCCTTATTTTTTTGTCGCAAAGCGTAATGAATTCCGGCACTTGGCGATGTTTTGTTCAATCCCCTCAGATGCTTGGCCATTTGCGCACGAGGTGCGACAATAGCGCCCTATTTTTTCACCCCGCCAGCACAGTATAAACAGGGAGACTCCATGTCGGCACTCATTCTGGACGGAAAGGCTCTGGCCGCCCAAAGCGAACAACAGCTCAGCGAGCGAGTTTCTCGTCTTAAAGATCAGTCCGGCGGTAAAATCCCGATTCTTGCAACCATTCTTGTTGGCGACGACCCTGCCTCTGCCACCTATGTAAAGATGAAGGGCAATGCCTGTCGCCGGGTGGGCATGGAATCACTGGCCGTCGAACTGCCCTCTTCCACTACCACTGAACAACTGCTCGCCAAAATCGACGAGCTCAACAACAACCCGGACGTGCACGGCATTCTGCTGCAACATCCGGTCCCGGAGCAGATCGACGAACGCGCCTGCTTTGACGCAATAAAACTGAGCAAGGATGTGGATGGGGTTACCTGCCTGGGCTACGGACGTATGGCCATGGGCGAAGACGCTTACGGCTGCGCCACCCCCAAGGGCATCATGCGCATTCTCGATCACTACCAGATCGATATAGAAGGCAAGCATGCAGTGGTCGTTGGGCGAAGTGCCATTTTGGGCAAACCCATGGCCGCAATGCTGCTGGAAGCCAACGCGACGGTCACGACCTGTCATTCGCGCACACGCAACCTAGCAGACCATATCAAGCAGGCCGACATCGTGGTGGGCGCCGTCGGCAAACCCGAGTTCATCAAAGCTGAGTGGATCAAAGACGGCGCAGTCGTCGTTGACGCTGGTTACCATCCCGGCGGCGTAGGCGATATCGAGCTGGCGCCACTGACGGATCGCGTTGCAGCCTACACACCGGTTCCTGGCGGCGTTGGCCCGATGACCATCAACACCCTGATCATGCAGAGCGTTGAATCCGGCGAAAAGGCAATTTCCCAACAACCCTAATGGCCAAGAGAAAACGCCCACTAACAACACCGCAAAAGGTAGCGCGCAAGATTCTGCAAGCGTTTTTTGAAACCTGCTTTGTCAGCGTACCAACCCTGAGGTTCAGCAAGCCCTTCTGTCCGCCCGAACCCAGCGTGATTGCGATATACCACGATGAAATGGTCGCCACCGTTGCCCTGCTTACAGGGCAGCCCATCGCTTCGATTGCCTCGCTGAACCACAATGGCTATGCGGTCGCGCAGGTAATCGCCCGCCGCGCAGGGTTTGAAATGGTGTATGGCTCCGCAACCAAAGGCGGTAAAGAAGCATTTTACGAACTCAACGATGCCCTGCAACGCGGTAAGTCTGTCATATTCACCGTTGATGGCTCTCGTGGCCCCCGCCACGAAATGAAACCCGGGGCTATTATGCTAGCCCGAAAAAATCGCGTACCGTTGTACCTGCTGCGCTGCCAATGTGCTGGTCTGCGATTGCCCACATGGGATCGCTTTGTAATTCCGCTGCCAGGAGCACAAGTACAGGTGAATGTGGAGGCGGTCGATTTCGGCAGTCGCGAAGACAGGCGAACGATGAAAGTGCTGTTAACTGAATGCAACCAGCGCCTAAAGACGCTGGGAAAATCTTGATGCCGCGCCAGCGCTTGGGCCAATTGCTGTTCGCCTGTTACCTCATCGCACTGACAATAGCGTCACTGGTTCCCGGCAGCGACCTGCCGTCAGTTTCCTACAATGACAAAGTTGCCCACTTAGGAGCCTATTTTGTGCTCGGCGTGCTAGCCATGTCGTTCGGTCGGCGCCCAGCTTTCTTTGGGCTTCTGTTCCTTTATGGTCTGGGCATCGAGGTCCTTCAGGGGATGTCCGGGCAGCGCGAACTCTCTCTTCTCGACGCACTCGCCAATGGATGCGGCCTGCTACTGGCATGGCTTGCGGCAAACCACTATTGGCGTCGCGCAAACAGCTTGCTATAACACCTACCAACATTTTCCAGCCAATCATCGCATAGCAGTAGAATGCCACTGCCTATCACGACAAACCGTCCTTACAACGCAGTAGGCTGTCGAGCCATGCTGTATCCAAACCCTAGCAAGCTAGCCCCTGATCGCAGGCAAACGCCGGCGCGAAATTCCGGCCAGTATCCGGTATGCTACAAGCCAGTTTTGCTTGCAAAGCATCGAGAGGTCTTGACGTTCAATCCGTGCAACAAGCCAAACGGGAAATGCGCCCTGCCTAGCTGGTCGCAGCGCCGCCACAAGAATTAAAATAAAGTGCAGAACTCAATGAGCGTACACAAGCCCGCACTGTCGCATTCCAACTCCGCCGGAAAGGAGATTGAAAACCGTCGGCTAGGCTACGTCTTTAATTTCTCGACAGCCGTTGGCGGCCTTATTCTTATGATCTTTGCCTGGCGCCAACTTAACGGTGACAGCCAGCTCTTAAAATACTCGCTGTTTTCCACAGCATTTGGTGTTTGGAGTGTATTTCTTTACGTTTACTGCTCCGGCAAGGTAAAGCTAGGGGCATATATAGGCAGCGCCGTCATCTGCGGCCTGATTCTCGCTCTAACGTATACTGGCGGTCAGTCAAACACCGGCCTATACTGGGTTTTCCCACTTTTCGTCATTCAATTTATCTTTCTCGGCCCTTTTCTCGGCGCCGCTGCTTCTTTAACACTTGCGACCCTTATAGCCGTCATGTTGAGCAATCAACATGCCATTCCAGCAAATTATGAGCAAACTGAGATCGCCCGTGCACTCACCTCGATACTCACGCTAATTACCCTATGCACAATAAGCGAGTTTTTCAGACACCGCAGCCATCAGGACTTGAGCTCACAACATACAGACAAACTGATTGAAGCGGTGACGGATCCACTGACAGGGCTGACCAACCGGCGCTTTCTGGATGCCTTCTACCTACCAGATTGTCACCGCAACGAAATGCGAAAATTCCCAATGGCGGTCATTCTATGCGATGTGGATCATTTTAAGCGCATCAATGACACGGAGGGACACAAGGCCGGCGATACCGTACTGACACGTGTGGCCCGATTGCTGGCCGAGAACATTCGTGCTGACGACGTAGTGAGCCGCATCGGCGGCGAAGAGTTTCTAATATTGGCGCAGCAGGCGGATCGGGAGAGCGGCCACCAAATCGCCGAGAAGCTTCGCAAGAAACTCGAACACTGCGAGTTCCGTGAACTAAACGAAGGGGTAACCGCAAGCTTCGGCGTCGCCGAAGCCATACGGTATGACCGCATAGAAAAAGCGATAGAGCTCGCCGACAATAACCTCTACGAAGCCAAACGGCTAGGCCGGAATCGGGTGATCAGTCAGATCGACTGACCTGTCCCATAGGCAGAATCGCTACTCGCGGCGCCAACTGGTCCCGTCGCGGCTATCCTCCAGCAATACGCCTTTAGCTTTGAGCTCCTCACGAATCTCATCAGCGCGAGCGTACGCCTTATCGAGCTTTGCTTGCTGTCGCTCGGTGATTAATGCTTCTATTTCTTCCGCCGATATGGATGCTGCTCCAACGCTTTCTTTGAACCACGCTTGCGGTGATTCCTGGCATAAGCCCATAAGTGAAGCGCAATGGACCAGCGCCCCTTTGAGCGCCGGCTTGGCCGCTGGCTCTGCTTTATTCAAGGCTTTTGCCAACTGATGCAATTCAGCAATGGCGATAGGTGTATTGAGATCATCCAGCAAGGCCTTGTAAGCCGGCTGTTCCTCTACCGCACCATATACCGGCTCTACGTCGGCGGTATCTTTCAGGGCAGTGTAGAGCGAATCAAGACTGGCTTTGGCCTGCGCGAGCAACTCCCGTGAGAAATCGAGTTCTGAACGATACTGCGCAGAGAGCAAAGCAAAGCGCAGCACTTCTCCACGATATTGCCCCAGCAAGTCGCGCACAGTCCGGAAATTGCCCAGAGACTTGGACATTTTCTCGCCATCAATATTGAGGTAGCCGTTGTGCACCCAATAACGCACAAACTCCTCGCCGTCCTGACTGCAGCAGCTTTGCGCGCGCTCGTTCTCGTGGTGAGGAAAGATCAGATCGCGACCACCGCCGTGGATATCAATCTGGTCCCCCAAGTGCGCTTTGATCATTGCGGAGCATTCCAGGTGCCACCCAGGACGACCATAACCCCAAGGGCTGTCCCAACCCGGCTCGCTGGCGGTGGATGGTTTCCACAATACAAAATCACCCGCATATTTTTTATAGGGCGCCACTTCAACCCGAGCCCCATCCAACATATCGTCGAGTGAGCGGTTGGAAAGCTTGCCGTAATCTGCCATCGACTGCACAGCAAACAGCACATGCCCCTCAGCCTCGTAGGCATGACCGCGCTCAATAAGCTCGCCAATCATGGCCTGCATCGCATCCACATTCTCCGTGGCTTTGGGCGTCATATCTGGCGACAGGGTATTCAATGAAACCATGTCTTCGAGGTAGGCCTGAGTATAGCGCTCGGATACAGCTGCTATGGACTCGCCATTATCTTTAGCCGCCTGCATGATTTTATCGTCGATATCGGTGATATTGCGCGCGTAAACCACTTCCGGGTAGAGCGTTTTCAACACCCGATACAACGTATCAAACACAACCGCAGGGCGCGCATTGCCGATATGTATGTAGTTGTAGACCGTCGGCCCACAGACATACATCGTCACCCTGTCCGGATTGAGTGGCACAAAGGCTTCTTTGGCGCGGGTACGGGTGTTATATAAAGTTAAGGACATGCTTACGCCTATCTCATCTATTGCTTTGCGGACCACGTATCACGCAGACCAATGGTCATATTGAACACCGGATGCTCAGACGTGTGGTCAAAACGATCCGCCACGAAATAACCTTCGCGCTCAAACTGAAAACAGCTTTCGGGTAGCGCCTCGGCCAGCTCAGGTTCTATCCAGCAGTTTTCCAGCACAGCCTTGGACTCTGGATTAATGTGGGTCAGAAAATCAGCCTCACCTTTATCCGGCGCCGCATCCAGAAACAGTCGGTCATACTTGCGAATGGTCGCCTTGCGCCCTTCACTCATGGAAACCCAGTGAATAACCCCACGCGGCTTGATACCTTCGGGCGGATCTTCTCCCACCGTGTTTTCAACCAGCTCGCAAAACACCGTAGCTGGCTGGCCGTTGGCGTCATGCTCTACCCGGCAGGCTTTAATGACATAGGCACCGCGCAATCGTACAAATTCACCCAACACCAGACGCTTGAACTTTTTGCGCGACAGCGATGTATCTTCAGTGAAATCCGCGGCATCGATGACGATTTCACGAGTAAAGGGCAAACGACGCTCGCCCATATCTTCTTTCGGGTGGCGCGGTGCAGACAGATTTTCTACAGCCCCTTCAGCAAAGTTTTCAATCACCAGTTTCAACGGATTCAACACCGCCATCGCACGCGGCGCGTGTTTATCAAGGTCGTCCCGCACCGCCGATTCGAACTGCGCAATACTCACCACACCATCCGATTTGGCCACCGGTAAAGCGTCACAGAAATTGCGGATGGCTCGAGCGCTAAAGCCACGGCGACGCATACCATGAATGGTGGGCATGCGCGGATCATCCCAGCCATCCACATGGCCTTCATCAACAAGACGCTTGAGCTTTCGCTTGCTAGTGACAGTGTAGTCCAGATTCAACCGACCAAACTCGTACTGATGCGGGCGCGAAGGCACTGGCAGGTTCTCCAGGAACCAGTCGTACAACGGACGGTGATCGGCAAACTCTAGCGTACAGATAGAGTGGGTCACGCCCTCAATAGCATCTTCCTGACCGTGGGCAAAATCATAGCTCGGATAAATGCACCATTTATCGCCGGTATGATGGTGAGACTGCTTGCGAATTCGGTAGAGAACGGGGTCGCGAAGATTCATATTGGGCGAAGCCATATCAATCTTGGCCCGCAACACCTTGCTACCCTCATCAAACTCGCCGTTTTTCATCCGCTCCAGCAGGTCGAGATTTTCCTCTGCACTGCGTTCGCGATATGGGCTGGGCTTGCCCGGTTTGGTTGCCCAACCACGGTATTCACTGGCTTGCTCGGCACTGAGATCGCAGACATAAGCACGCCCTTCGCGAATCAAGTGCTGCGCCCAAGCGTAAAACTGATCGAAATAGTCTGAGGCAAAACGTACGTCACCGGCCCAAGTAAAGCCCAACCAGCGGACATCCTCCTTTATTGCATCGACGTATTCCTGCTCTTCCTTGGCGGGATTGGTATCGTCGAACCGCAGATTGCATTTGCCGCCGAACTGTTCGGCCAGACCGAAATTCACACAGATGGATTTGGCATGGCCAATATGGAGATACCCATTTGGCTCCGGCGGAAAACGGGTAACCACCGCTTCGGGCTTGATCTTGCCAGCCTCGATATCGGCCTTGATGATATCGCGAACAAAGTTAGTAGCCTGACTTTCGGGTTTGCTCATGCACTCTTCCAATGGGGGGGATTGCCGATTCAGACACGGATTTCGCGTCCGGCGCAAAAGGCGGGTATTATAGCGGCTTTCAACACCAATCAACACAGGCGGTAAAATGATTATTCTTCAAACAAATCATGGTGATATCAAAATCGAGCTGGACTTTGAAAAGGCACCGAAAACAGCAGCCAATTTCCAGCAATATGTTGAGGATGGCTTTTACGACGGCACCATTTTTCACCGCGTCATTGACGGTTTTATGGTCCAGGGCGGCGGCTTTACCCCCGGCATGCAGCAAAAGGCAACTCGCGACCCGATTGAATGCGAAGCTGACAACGGCCTGAAAAATGAGCTGGGCACGCTGGCGATGGCTCGCACCATGGACCCCCATTCAGCGTCTTCACAGTTCTTCATCAACGTAAAGAACAATGAATTTCTGAACCACAGCAGTAAAACCTCCCAAGGCTGGGGCTATGCAGTGTTCGGCAAGGTTGTCGAAGGCATGGATACCGTCAACGCGATCAAAGGCGTCGCCACCACTATGGCCGCCGGTCACCAGGATGTGCCAGCACAAGACGTGATCATCGAGAAAGCCTACGTCGCCGAGTAAGCAATGACCGTACTGTTCATCTCAGATCTGCATCTGGATGAAAAACGCCCGGACATATTCCGGGCGTTTTTACATTTTCTGGAGCAGGACGCATGCCGCGCAGATAGCCTTTATGTACTGGGCGACCTATTTGAAGCCTGGGTGGGCGATGATGACGATTCGAACATTGCCTTACAAAGTGTTGCCGCCTTCAGGCAGCTGAGCGATTCCGGCACAGAACTGTTTTTTATGCACGGCAACCGGGACTTTCTATTGGGTCAGGATTTCGCCAACCAAACCGGCGGCACCCTGCTCGACGACCCCTGCACTATCGATCTGTTTGGTATTCCAACCCTGCTGATGCACGGTGACAGCCTCTGTACGGCGGATACTGAATACCAGCAACTTCGGCAGCAATTGCGCTCTTCACAGTGGCAGCAGCAACTACTGGCTCAACCGCTGGCGGCGCGGCGCGAGCTGGCTCAGCAATTACGTATGGCGAGCTCTGAGGCTACCGGCAACAAGGCCGAAGATATTATGGATGTCACGCCGGACGAAGTGGTCAAGGTCCTGCAAGACCACGATTGCACCCGCCTGATCCACGGGCATACCCACCGGCCGGCACGCCATCAATTGACCGTCGCAGGCAAACCCGCCGAGCGGATTGTTCTTGGCGATTGGGATACAAATCTTTGGTATCTACACGCAAGCGCCGACGGTATCGATCTGCAGCAGCGCGCTATCGCCCTATAAAACCCAAAGGCTAACCGCCCCATCCAGGGGCATTTTGATCGACTCTCCGTAATGCACCCCTCCACCTTTTAGCACCAACTGCGCGCACAAAGAAAACCAACACATTGCCCGATTTAGCGCACAACAACCCTATCTACTTGTTTTAATTATATTATTTAACCTTGGCACACTCATTGCTGTACGTGATAGCAAAACCAGCTGGCATTTTGCCCGGGCACCAGGACTGCAGCCGACGGCCCATTTAACCAGCACCAAGGAGATCGTTATGTCGCTCAGGTACAAACAGTGGTTCAAGTCGATAGCAGCAAGCGTGCTGCTCGGCAGCACCTCTTTCAGCCAGGCTGCAGAGCCCGAAAAAGAGGAACTGAAGTTCGGTTTCATAAAACTCACCGATATGGCACCGCTAGCCATTGCCTATGAAAAGGGCTTCTTCGAAGACGAAGGGCTCTACGTAACACTCGAAGCACAGGCCAACTGGAAAGTATTGCTCGACCGCGTTATCGACGGTCAGCTAGACGGCGCCCATATGCTCGCCGGACAACCGCTGGGCGCCACCATAGGCTTTGGCACCCAAGCCCATATCATCACCGCTTTCAGTATGGATTTGAACGGCAACGGCATCACCGTATCCAACGATATCTGGGAGCAAATGAAGCCTCATATCCCGAAACAGGCCGACGGCAAACCGGTGCACCCGATCAAGGCAGACTACCTCAAACCGGTCGTGGATAAATACAAGGCCGACGGCAAGCCCTTCAAAATGGGAATGGTATTCCCAGTTTCCACCCACAACTATGAACTGCGCTACTGGCTGGCAGCCGGCGGCATTCACCCGGGCTACTACGCCCCCAAAAAAGGTGATACCAGTGGCATGATCAATGCCGACGCGCAACTGTCTGTGACCCCGCCTCCGCAAATGCCGTCCACCATGGAAGCCGGCACTATTTACGGTTACTGCGTGGGTGAACCCTGGAACCAGCAAGCCGTATTCAAAGGTATCGGCGTTCCGGTAATCACCGATTACGAAATCTGGAAAGACAACCCCGAGAAGGTGTTCGGTGTTAGCAAGGACTGGGCTGACAAATATCCACAAACCCATATTGCCGTTGTGAAAGCCATGATCCGCGCCGCTAAATGGCTGGATGCCAACAACAACGCCAACCGTCCAGAAGCCGTGAAAATCCTGTCAAAACCCTACTATGTTGGGGCAGACGAAGAGGTTATCGCCAATTCCATGACGGGCACCTTCGAGTACGAAAAAGGCGACAAACGTCCGGTTCCAGATTTCAACGTTTTCTTTCGCTACAACGCGACCTACCCCTACTACTCCGACGCCATCTGGTATCTCACGCAGATGCGACGCTGGGGCCAGATCGCCGATCACAAGCCGGACAGCTGGTATATGGAGACCGCCAAAAAGGTTTATCGCCCTGACATCTATCGCGCAGCGGCCGAAGAACTGATTGCCGACGGCGTCATGCAAGCCAGCGAATTCCCGAACTTTGCTAAAGAAAGCGGCTTCAAACCGCCGCAGAAAGAGTTTATCGACGGTGTGACCTACGACGGTACCAAGCCGAATGATTACCTCGGCAAGTTCAAAATCGGCCTGAAAGGCAAAGACGAAGTGTAACGCCCGCCCTCTCCCAACGGGAGAGGGCAAAACGCTCTAGGGAGACACCATGTTCAAGCAAAAAACCATCGGATTTTTCGAAGTCGCAGGCTTTCGCTGGATGGTCCCGATGGTCAAACTGGCCTTCTGGGAAGACCCGAAAGAACAATCGCGCTTGCTGGGCAACCTCATTGGGCTGCCCTTACTGGCCATTTCACTATTTCTGTTTTTATGGGCCGCCGGCGCGGCACAAGTGGATACCAGCCTGGGGAAATTGCCGGGACCTTCAGCGGTACTCGACGCGGGGAAAACCCTCTATGCCGAGCATAAAGAAGAGCGCGCCAAGGAAGCGGCCTTTTATGAGCGCCAGCAAAAACGTAACGCCAAGAAGCTGGAACGCAACCCTGACGCCAATATTAAGTGGCGCAATTACACCGGAAACGCAACCTTCATCGACCAGATATTCACCAGCCTGAAAACGGTTTTTACCGGCTTTGTTGTGGCCTCGCTAATCGCGGTTCCCATCGGTATTGCCTGCGGACTTAGCCGCGGACTAAACACAGCCTTATCTCCCATTATTCAGATTCTAAAACCCGTATCACCCCTAGCGTGGTTGCCCATCGTCACCATGGTGGTCAGCGCGGTTTACATTAGTGACGACCCACTGTTAGCCAAATCGTTTGTGAACTCTGCAATAACGGTAACCCTGTGTTGCATGTGGCCGACCTTGATAAACACCGCAGTGGGTGTTGGCAATATCGACGAAGACCTGATCAACGTCGGCCGTGTTATCCGTCTGGGGTGGTTTACCCGCGTACGGAAAATTGCGATTCCCGCCGCACTACCCATGATATTTACCGGCTTACGAATCTCCCTCGGCATTGGCTGGATGGTATTGATTGCCGCTGAAATGCTCGCCCAGAACCCCGGTCTCGGCAAGTTTGTCTGGGATGAATTCCAGAACGGCAGCTCTCAATCACTCGCCCGCATCATGTTCGCCGTCGTGACCATCGGTTTTATCGGCTTTGTGCTCGACTGGTTGATGCTAACCCTGCAGAAAATGATCTCTCACGAAGACGTGAAAAGTTGATGTATCCAAGGAGCCCATCATGAACCCCTATGTTGATCTGTCACAACTGACCATGGATTTTCCAACGCCCAAGGGTCCGTTTCGGGCGCTGGAAAAAGTTAACCTGAAAATTCAGAAAGGCGAATTTATTTCGCTGATAGGGCATTCCGGCTGTGGCAAATCCACAGTGCTAAACATCATTGCCGGTCTCTACCAGGCCACTCAAGGCGCAGTGGTCCTCGAAGGCAAAGAGGTAACCGACCCCGGCCCGGAACGCGCGGTTGTGTTCCAGAATCATTCATTATTTCCGTGGCTGACAGCTTACGAAAATATTGAGATCGCCGTGAAGCAGGTATTCAAAGGCAAAAAATCTAAAGCCGAAATCAAGCAATGGGTGGAACACAATCTGGCGCTCGCACACATGAGCCATGCCGCTCACAAATACCCCTCGGAGCTTTCCGGCGGCATGAAACAGCGCATTGGTATTGCTCGCGCACTGGCGATGGAACCCAAAGTGTTACTGATGGATGAACCTTTTGGCGCTCTGGACGCACTGACCCGTGCGCACCTGCAGGATTCGCTGATGGAAATACAGACAGAGCTGAACAATACCGTTGTCATGATCACCCACGACGTGGACGAGGCCGTACTCCTCTCAGACAGAATTGTAATGATGACGAATGGCCCGGCCGCCACCATCGGGGAAGTGCTGGACATCAACCTGGAACGCCCACGCGACCGCCTGACTCTCGCTAGCGATGCTCAGTACAACGCGTACCGCGCCGCGGTGTTGCGCTTCCTCCATCAAAAGCAGTCCAACCCCGCGCTTGCCCAATCCCGGCCCTCGCCGGATCGTCCCAGCACCGAAAATCCCGAAGCCGTAGACGAGGCCGCATGAGAGTCACCCCCATGACAACGCTGGAAAAGAAAGATATAAAACTCGGCTATATTCCGCTGACCGACTGCGCTCCGTTTGCGGTTGCTAAAGAAAAGGGATTTTTCGAGGAACAAGGATTGAATGTTTCGCTGTCACGGGAACATTCCTGGGCCAGTATTCGCGACAAGGTAGGGTTGGGCGTGCTTGACGGCGCTCAGATGCTGGCAAGCATGCCGGTGGCCGCGCGCCTGGGAGCTGCAGGCCCACGATTGGATATGGTGACCGGCTTCGTGCTGGATTTAAACGGCAACGCCATTACCCTGAGCAACAGGCTCTACGACGCGGTTGTGGCGACGGACCCCGACGCGGAATTCTCACCGCTCGCCGCTACCCAGGCCCTTAACCTAGTCATCAAAGCGAACACCCAAAACAAGCGACCGAAATTTCGGTTCGGCGTTGTATTTCCTGTGTCCACACAAAACTATGAACTGCGCTACTGGTTAGGCTGCGGTGGCACCAATCCCGACACGGATATCGACATTGTCGTCATTTCGCCGCCGGATATGGTGGACCACCTGAAATCTGGCGATATCGATGGCTATTGTGTCGGTGAGCCGTGGAATACCGTAGCCGTACTCGGCGGCCTGGGCCATGTGGTCGCGACCAAGTACGAACTGTGGAATAACAGCCCGGAAAAGGTTTTCGCCGTTGCCAAAGGTTGGGCGGAAAAACACCCCCACTCCCACCGTGCGCTGCTGCGCGCACTGATGAAAGCCTGCGCCTGGCTGGACCAGCCCGAGAACCGGTTGGTTACGGCGGAGCTGCTCACTGCGCATGGCTATATCGATCAAGACCTGGAAACTGTCGCCATGTCTCTGTGCGGTATCAGTCAGCGCCACCCCGGCCGCGCCCCCGAGGACGCTCCGGATTTTCATGTTTTCAACCGCTACTGTGCTAATTTTCCCTGGCTGAATCAGGCTGAGTGGTTTATCGCTGAGATGTACCGCTGGGGACAGCTCAAGAATCCGGTAAGTATCAGCGCCATTGCAGAACAGGTATACCTGCCAGAACTCTACCGCAAAGTTGCGAATGAGATCGGGGTACCCTGCCCCGCCATCAACCGCAAAACAGAGGGAAATCTTACGCCACAAATGCTACAGAATTTCGCACCGCATATGGGACCGAACCAGTTTCTTGACGGTAAACGCTTCGATGTCGGCAAGGTATTAAGCTATCTCGAACAACACGATCTCAGCCACGCCAATATTGTCGAATTAAGGCAAAGCAATGAAACCCATGGATAACACAAATGCGCTTCGTGCCTTGCTGATCGGGGTGGAGAGCGATGGCGCTAAAGACCTATTTCAACTATTGGAAAGCCTTGGTATGGTGCTGATACCCCGCAGCGCGTCCGAGGGCAGCCTCTACAGCCTGATCGAATCCCTCCAGCCAGACCTGATTTTTGTAGATGCCAATTCACCCGCCCGCGATACCCTCGAACACGCGGTGTCAGCCCACCGAGACCTGCCGCAACCTGTGGTCAGTGCCGACGGCGACCTGCAAATAAGCCTGCGGCGACTTGCAGGTGATATTGGCATCAGTCTTTACGCTGGCGACGGGGTAACACCTGCCCTGCTGCAGGCACTGATTGATCTCACGATCAGTCACTGTCACAGCATTGAGGTGTTGCGAAGAGAAGTTGCATTGGCAATGATGGCTCAGCCACGGGACGTAGCCGTTCATTGAGCTGCCCAGCGCGGTATCAGGCTGCGGCTGCCATAGGCCCACTGTGAAAACGGAACTCGGCATCCGGCGCCTGAATCAGCTCGGCTTCTTTCGCGGCAAAAAATGCCACTCGATCGTCAACGTCAGTTGCTGAAACGCCCGCATCTCTGGCGTACTGCTTGGCCAATTTGAGATAGTCGAGAAAATGGCGCGATTCGGAGCGCAGCAGTGAACGGTAGAAGTCAGCCAGCTCATCATCCAGACGCGGTGCCAGTCGCGCAAAACGCTCGCAGGAGCGCGCTTCAATAAAGGCGCCTACGATCAACACATCAATCAGCTTGCCCGGCTCAGATGTGCGCATATGCTCGCGCAGCCCCCCGGCATATCGCGCAGAACTGAGCTGAACATAGTCGATATTGCGCTGCTGCATAATCGCCAGCACCTGCTCGAAGTGCCGCAACTCCTCGCGCGCCAGCTTGGACATACGGTGTAAAAGATCCGGTTTGTCCACGTAGCGGTACATCAGGTTTAGCGCAGTAGAGGCTGCTTTTTTTTCACAGTTTGCGTGATCTATCAACAAGATAGAAAGGTTTTCTACGGCAGCTTCAAGCCATGCTTCAGGCGTTTCACAAGCAAGAAAATCGTTAACGGGCTGAATATCTACAGTCTTCATGGCTACGGCTGGTCAGTGGCTACGTGAAAGGCGCGCAAGTATACCAGACCCAAGTCAGACCACGACCTTCATATAGCGCTCGTAGTGGGCTTCCGACAGGATATAGAATTCCCGGTCGATCATGTCGCGCAACTGCGGCAGCGGCACATCGCGATATTGCGCATCGATAGCCAATCCGAAGTCGGCGGGATCACTGATCTGGGCGGCCCCGGCCTTAAGCAGCGCAAAGGCCCAAATTTCAGGGCATTTATGGGGCTTGTAGCGAATTTGCTGGGCCTGCAGCTGCCACTCAAGCAAGCCCGCATCCACCACTTGCAGCTTGTTCTTCACCACCTGAGCTAGAAAGTCATCCAGCCGCCGATCAATCACCCGTTTCTGGTCTTCGGTGTAGCTGATCCAGTCAATCACTTCATGGGAAAAACGCTTGCAGCCCCGGCAAACACTGTCGCCCAGGGCTGTTGAGCACACCCCAATGCAGGGGGTGGTAACTCGTGGCAGAACATTTTGACTCAGGGTGGGCGGACTCACAGATGGAACTTCTCCGGTTTATTCACGGCAAAAACGGCGGGTATAACGGTAACCGCCCCCGCTTACAGAGACAAGTCTTGCCTTTACCTCTTAGCGAACTGGTTGATTTACAGTATAATTACGCACCTTTCGACGTCGATGATGGGCATCGATAGCCCCGGCTGCTAGCGATCCTGGCGGCTTTAGGGTACCGAAATAGCGACCAGAGGAGCTTAACTGTGCTTGAAGCCTACCGTGAACACGTTGCCGAGCGTGCTGCACTGGGTATTCCCCCGAAACCCCTGAACCCTGAGCAAGTTGCCGCCTTGGTGGAACTGCTGAAAAATCCCCCTGCTGGCGAAGAAGCCACTCTGGTGGAACTGATTTCCGAGCGTGTACCGCCGGGCGTTGATGAAGCGGCCTACGTAAAAGCCGGGTTCCTTGCCGCCATTGTTAAAGGTGAAGCCAGTTCTCCTCTGATCGACCGCTCCAAAGCTGTAACCCTGCTGGGCAACATGCACGGCGGTTACAACATTGTGACGCTCGTTGAGTTGTTGGACGACAGCGAATTGGCAGCCCAAGCAGCCGAAGAACTCAAGCACACTCTGCTGATGTTCGACGCCTTCCACGATGTGGAAGAAAAAGCGAAAGCTGGCAACGAGTATGCCAAAGCCGTAATGCAAAGCTGGGCCGACGGCGAATGGTTCACCAAGCGTGACAAAGTAGCCGAGTCCATTAAAGTGGCTATTTTCAAGGTCACCGGCGAAACCAACACCGACGATCTGTCCCCTGCCCCTGATGCCTGGAGCCGCCCGGACATCCCCCTGCACGCTCTGGCTATGTACAAAATGAAGCGCGACGGTCTTGAGCCGGAAGAGCATGGCGTACGCGGCCCGATGGCTCAAATCAAGGAAATCCAAGATAAAGGTCTGCCCGTTGCCTTCGTTGGTGACGTTGTCGGTACCGGCTCCTCACGCAAATCCGCCACTAACTCCGTACTGTGGTTCTTCGGCGACGACATGCCGGGCACCCCGAACAAGAAGTCTGGCGGCATCTGTATCGGTAACAAGGTTGCCCCTATCTTCTACAACACCATGGAAGATGCTGGCGCACTGGTTTTTGAAGCACCCGTTGACGATTTGAACATGGGTGACATCGTTGAAATTCGCCCCTACGACGGCAAGATTCTCAACGAAGCCGGCGAGACAATCTCCGAATTCGAACTGAAATCTGACGTACTGCTGGACGAAGTTCAGGCTGGCGGTCGAATCAATCTGATCATCGGTCGCGGCCTGACCAGCAAAGCCCGCGAATCGCTCGGCCTGCCCGAGACCGACCTGTTCCGCAAGCCGGAAGCACCAGCAGAAAGCAACAAAGGCTTCACGTTGGCTCAGAAAATGGTCGGCAAGGCTTGTGGCGTCGAAGGTATTCGCCCCGGCACTTACTGCGAGCCGCGCATGACTACAGTGGGATCTCAGGACACCACCGGCCCAATGACCCGCGACGAGCTTAAAGACCTGGCGTGCCTCGGCTTCTCTGCCGACCTGACCATGCAGTCTTTCTGTCACACTGCCGCGTATCCCAAGCCTGTGGATATCGACACCCAGCACACCCTGCCCGACTTCATTATGACCCGTGGCGGTGTATCGCTGCGCCCCGGCGACGGCATCATCCACAGCTGGTTGAACCGCATGCTTCTGCCCGACACTGTGGGTACCGGCGGCGACTCACACACTCGCTTCCCGATGGGTATTTCATTCCCGGCGGGTTCCGGCCTGGTGGCCTTTGCCGCCGCTACGGGTGTAATGCCGCTGGACATGCCCGAATCGGTACTGGTTCGTTTTAAAGGCAAGATGCAACCTGGCATCACCCTGCGCGACCTGGTTCACGCCATTCCGTATTACGCCATTCAGGAAGGCCTGCTGACCGTAGAGAAGAAAGGCAAGAAGAACATCTTCTCTGGCCGTATTCTCGAAATCGAAGGCCTGGATCACCTGACGGCCGAACAGGCATTCGAACTGTCTGATGCCTCTGCCGAGCGCTCTGCCGCTGGCTGTACCATCAAACTGAGCGAAGAGTCTGTTGCCGAGTACCTGCGCTCCAACATTACCCTGCTGCGCTGGATGATCAGCGAAGGCTACGGTGACACGCGCACCCTTGAGCGCCGCGCCCGTAAAATGGAAGAGTGGCTGGCCAACCCGGAACTGATGGAAGCCGACAAAGACGCCGAATACGCCGCTGTGATCGAAATCGATCTGGCCGACGTGAACGAGCCTGTTGTTTGCTGCCCGAACGACCCGGACGATGCCAAAAAGCTGTCTGAAGTGGCTGGTGACAAGGTTGACGAAATCTTTATCGGCTCATGCATGACCAACATTGGTCACTTCCGTGCCGCCGGCAAACTGCTGGACGCGCACAAAGGTGGCATCAGCACCCGCATGTGGTTGTCTCCGCCCACCAAAATGGACGAGCACACCCTCATGGAAGAAGGCTACTACAACATCTTCGGCCGCGCCGGCGCGCGCATGGAAATGCCTGGATGTTCACTGTGCATGGGTAACCAGGCACGAGTAGCCCCAGGCAGCACGGTGCTGTCCACCTCAACCCGTAACTTCCCCAACCGTCTCGGTGATGGCGCTAACGTCTACCTGACCTCTGCCGAACTGGCAGCGGTTGGCGCAATTCTGGGCAAACTGCCAACGCCGGAAGAGTACCTGCAATACGCGAAAGATCTCGATTCCATGTCCAGCGAAATCTATCGCTACATGAACTTTGATCAGATTGCAGAGTTCCAGAAAGGTGCCGAGGAAGGCGCCCGCATTGCAGCGGTGGAGATTCAGGAAGTGGCGTAAGCCGTTTACTGAGCAAGCTTGAAAAGCCCGCCTAGCGCGGGCTTTTTTTAACGCGGGCTGGTGAGTTTGCTGGCCTATACAGCCACTAGAACGTCATAAAATCCGGCGTATTGAATTTCCAGCTTTTTACTTCCGCCCTTTCCTTAATCCGCCAGCCTTTATCCGTTCTTACATATTTGTCGACATACCATAGCCCCAGCATAAACACATGGGTTGGCTGGTCGTCGCCCATCGACATTTCCATGGGGTTGAAACACATCACCCGACCTTCGGCTTCGTCACCATTGAGCTTGATCTGAATATTGGCGTTAAGGTGCTGGGAGTTGGGGAATGCGGGCAGTGCCTGCTTCAGGAAGTCGATGGTGGTATTAACGTCGCCGACCGAGCCATCAAAGGCGCTGTAATCTATATGGGCATCTTCCGTAAAGACATCCCGCAATTCATCAGCGGCCTTGCGGTCTATAATATCAGCGTAGTGGAACAGCAGATCCTGAATTTCAAAACGATCTGAGATTTCCTGTTGGGACAGCATACGGCGGCTCCTTTATTATGATTACTCATGACATAAAGTCATAGCTTAGAAGCCCCCGCGCTTTCCCGCCTCACCCCAATGGGGGAAGCCTCATCCGCTTACACATTAAGTATCTTGAGCGTATTGGTACAGCCCCCCACACCGACGTTATCGCCGTGTGTAAACAATACCGTGTCGCCAGTGTTTACCAGCCCCTTGTCGCGCAAGTGTGCCACCACCGCCGGAATCAACTCTTCCGGGGTATATTTTGCTGTCTCCATATAGACCGGTCGGACACCCCGATATAAACATACTCGATTGCAGGTGGTCTGATGGCCACTCACCGCGTAGATCGGTAGCCCGGAGCTGATGCGAGACATCAGCAAAGGCGTTTTGCCAGATTCCGTCAGTGCAATAAGGGCCTTCACCCCTTGCAGGTGATTTGCCGTGTACATGGCACCCATCGCAACGGCCTCTTCAGCGCTGACGAATTCACGATCCATGCGATGACCGGAACGCCTTATCGATGGCGACTGCTCCGCACCTACACAAGTACTTGCCATGGCCTCGACCGTCTCTACCGGATATTGGCCGGCAGCAGTTTCAGCCGAAAGCATAACCGCGTCGGTACCATCGAGCACGGCATTGGCCACATCAAACACTTCTGCACGAGTGGGCAGCGGGCTGGAAATCATCGATTCCATCATCTGGGTCGCGGTGATGACCACCCGGTTAAGCTGCCGCGCCCGCTTTATCATCAGCTTCTGATAGGCAATGAGATTAGCATCGCCAATCTCGACACCAAGATCTCCCCGCGCCACCATAATGCCGTCACAGGCTTCAATTAACGCATCAAGGGTTGCTGGATCCGCCACCGCTTCCGCCCGCTCAACTTTGCCGATGACGTCGGCTATGCAACCGGCCTTGGTCAATTCACTGCGAGCATATTCGATATCTGCGGCACCGCTGGGAAATGAGATTGCCACGTAATCCAGCGCCAACTCGGCAGCCACTTTGACGTCCTGCAGATCTTTTGCCGTTAACGCCGGAGCTGACAGACCACCGCCCAATTTGTTAATCCCCTTACGCGATTTAAGGGTGCCTGTGCTTTCGGAGCGGGTGTGCACGCGATTGCCTTCCACCTTCTCGACCACTAGCCGGAACCGGCCATCGTCAAGCAGCAGAATATCACCGGCCGATACACTTTCCGGCAAAGGAGGATAATCCACCCCAACATGCCCGCTGTCGCCGGCACCGTCCTCAAGATCGGTATCGAGCACCAGCGTCTGGGCTTTTTTCAAGGCAATTGCATCGTCAGGCAATTTACGCAATCGAATCTTGGGGCCTTGCAAGTCACCCAGCAGCGCCACGTGCCGCCCCAGCTCGGCCGCCAACTCTCGAATCCGGTGAGCGCGTTGGCGCTGCTCATCGGCCAGGCCGTGAGAAAAATTAAGCCGAAACACATTAACGCCCGCCTTGATAAGGGCTGAGAGGGTTTCAACACTGTCGGAAGCTGGGCCGATGGTTGCGACAATTTTCGTTCTGCGCATGAAGGGTTTCTACTGACCTCAAATTGATGGTATTAACCCATCCATTATGTCTGAGTTGAGGCGAAAAATCAGTGTTGTGCCAGAGACCTGCTGATCAAACGGACGATTTTCACGCAATTGCGCAATGCTATGCTTGTCTCCACCAATTGATTCTGCAACCCACCGCCGCGCTTCGGGAGTATTTATGGCTAAGGTCTATGCACTGGAAGGGGTTATCCCCGTCGTTCACCCCAGCAGCTTTGTACACCCCGAAGCGGTGTTGATTGGTGACGTACGCATCGGCGCCCACTGTTTTATCGGCCCGTTTGCCTGCCTGCGCGGCGACTTTGGCATTGTGGAAGTCCACGACGGTGCCAATGTGCAGGATCACTGCATGCTGCACAGCTTTCCCGAAAAAAAGGTCGTGGTGGAAGAGCTTGGCCATATCGGTCACGGCGCGGTGCTTCACGGCTGCATCGTAAAACGTAATGCATTAGTGGGCATCAATGCCACAGTGATGGACGGGGTGGTCGTAGGCGAAGAGGCTTTTGTAGGCGGCAACGCCTTTGTCAAAGCCGGTTTCGAAATCCCGCCTCGAACGCTGGTATCCGGCGTACCCGCGCGAATTGTGCGCACACTGACCAACGAGGAAATTGGCTGGAAAACTCACGGCACCGAGCAATACCAGCATCTGACTGATCGCTACTTTGGCAGCTTCGAAGCGGTCGCGCCGCTTCCCGAAATGGAAGAAAATCGACCCAGCCTGCAGTGTGACCGAACAACATCAATGGCTCTCCACGAACTGAAAAAGCAGTGACGCTTGCACGTTGTAGCCACGCAAGGGTATGGTTTCACCCTTTCAATAATGGAGTGATGCAATGGCCATGGAAGAGTCACTCAATGTATTCGGTGAACCCCTGCTTCCCTGCAGCGAAGACCCCGTAACAGGTTTCTTTCGCGACGGCTGCTGCAATACCAGCGCTGAAGATCTGGGCTCACATACCGTATGCGTGGAAATGTCCCAAGAGTTTCTAGAATATTCTCGCTTTCGCGGCAACGATTTATCCACCCCCGCCCCGCAATTTGGCTTTCCCGGTCTCCAACCCGGCGACCGCTGGTGTCTTTGCGCTGCGCGCTGGCTGGAAGCCCACGAGCAAAACATGGCGCCACGGGTATTTCTGCAACGCACCCATCAGAAAGCTCTCGATACGGTCCCTCTCTCTGTACTCCGCCGCTTTGCTGCTGACCTGAATTGATAATGCAACTCGCCGCTTGAGGCGATGGCGACACTGCATGGTGGTGCTATAGTTTCGGCCAACAAACCATAAGGAAGGGAGGAAACCGCATGTCTGAACTGGGATTCTGGTCATTTGCCCGCAAAGACCCCTCACCACTGGCTCTGGTCGCACCCGACGGCAAGCAATACACCCGTGGCGATCTGCTCAACACCGCCAACCAGGTGGTTCACGGCCTGCGTGCACTGGGCATGCAGCGCGGAGATGCCGTTGCGATGATGCTGCCAAACTGCGCCGAGTTTTATCACATTTACCTGGCAGCAACCCAGGCCGGTTTTTACATGGTACCCATCAACTGGCACTTGGCTGGACCGGAAGTCGCCTACATTCTTGAAGATTCGGAATCCAAAGTCTTCATCACCCACGAGCGTGTTGCAAAAGCTGCCACCACTGCGGCGCGCGAGGCCGGCTTTAACACCGCGAATGCTTTTGCCGTGGGCAATATTGACGGCTTCCGCAGCTTTGCTGACTTGATCGACGGACAACCGACTACCCTCCCGGAAGATCGCAGTGCCGGTCAGGTCATGAACTACACTTCAGGCACCACCGGCAAGCCTAAAGGCGTAAAACGCCCCTTGCCCGACATGTCACCTGAAGATCTCTACGGTCTGATGGCCATGTTCCTGATGCTGTTTGGCATACAACCGGAAGATGGCAACGTCCATTTCTGTGGCTCTCCTCTCTACCACACAGCGGTCTTGCAGTTCTCGGGCAACTCGCTGCACATGGGCCACACCGTGGTACTCGTCGACAAATGGGATCCGGAAGAAAACCTGGCGCTGATCGAAAAACACAAAGTAACAACCAGCCATATGGTACCTACGCAATTTACCCGTATGCTGAAACTGCCCGAGGACGTGCGCAAGAAATACGATGTGTCGTCTACCCGACATATGATTCACGCAGCAGCCCCCTGCCCACCCGACATTAAACGCCAGATGCTCGAATGGTGGGGCAATAGTATTTATGAATACTACGCCGGCACTGAAGGTGGCGGTACGCTGTGCACACCGGAGGGCTGGCTCGCGCACCCTGGCTCCGTTGGCTGCGCCTGGATGGGCAGCGAAGTAAAAATATACGATGACGAAGGCAACGAGCTCGGTCCGAACGAAACCGGCACCATCTACATGAAGTTGATGGATAACAGCGATTTTGAATACAAGGGTGACAAGGAAAAAACCAAGAAAAACCGTATCGGCAACTTCTTCACCCTAGGCGATGTTGGCCATCTCGACGAAGATGGCTACCTGTTTCTCAGCGACCGCAAGATAGACATGATCATCTCCGGCGGTGCCAACATCTACCCGGCAGAAATCGAAAATGTACTGATCCTGCACGACAAGGTGAACGACTGTGCCGTCTTTGGGGTACCCAATGAAGATTGGGGCGAAGAAATCAAAGCCGTGGTTCAGCCGATCGCCGGTGTTGAAGCCTCCGATGAACTCAGCGCTGAAATTATGTCCTTTCTGGAAGAGCGTCTGGCACGCATGAAACTGCCCCGGACCATCGATTATCTGGACGAACTGCCCAGAGACCCGAATGGTAAGCTCTATAAAAGACGGCTGCGTGACCCCTACTGGGTAGGACACGAGAAAAAAGTCTGAACTAACGCCAGCTACTCAGAGCCCGCCGTTGTTGCGGGCTTTTCTTTATCTGGAGAACGCCAACGACTGATTCCCATTTCTTCTACGTAAATTTGCACACTGGTCTCGCCGTTTGCCAGGATAAAATGACGAAATGCCTGCCCCTCAGGTGTAGCGTAAAAGCGCGGTGACAGCATTGCCACACCATGCCCTTTCTCGTCAAAAGTATGCGCGATATGAATGCTGTCCTGCAACACAGGCGCCAACCTCTTGATCGCAACCGACGAGCTGGTCAACCCATCTATGTCGCCGTCGAGCAGCGCCACGGTGGCCTGAATATGATCTCGGTAGGGAATCACCACAAAGCCACCCGGCAAGACCTTTCTCAGATCAACCTCGGACGCACGCACGCCAGGGATCACCCCTACCCGCCGTATGTTTTCCAGTGAACTGCGGTCGCGTGTGTACAAATAGATACTCTGATCCGTCAGCGCAACCACATGGTAACCACACTCGCGTTCAAACTGACGCATGGCAGTGCCGTAACTGCCCATGACCACATCATACTTTTCGCTGGCGCAAGTTCTGCTCAACGCGGGAAAATTGTTGCCATACTTTGGCCGGTAGTTGCGGCCAACCGCCGTAAAAAATTCGTCAAAAAACGGCTTTAAATGGCTGTGGGTTTGCTGAGCGCCAAAGATGGATTGCACCCATAACTGCACGGTCTCGGAGGAATGTGCAGGAGCACAGAGCAGTACCGCGAATAAAAACGCCGCGCTGTAACGTGCCGCTATCGAGTGAGTCCCACCGCGCAAGAAATTCAATCCACCGCCTCGCAAGCTCGTGCAAAACTTTATGATAGTGGAGTTTAAGCGAATGGCTATACCGATTTACCGAAACCCGCCGTGGCGACGGGTTGCGTCTACGGCTAGGATTGTGACGATGCTTTGCCGCGCAACTGACGCTCAGGCGGCGGCGCACCTATATGCGCTTCACGGCGCTGTTTGGCAAGCTCAACCTGCTTTTGGCGCTCACGAAACCGGGCTTTTTGATCGTCCGTTAGTTCGTCGAAGCAATGCGGACATGCCACGCCTTTTTCATAAAACTCGCTCTGCTTGTCCTCATCACTGATCGGACGGCGGCAGCCGTGGCACTGGTCGAAACTACCGGCTGATAGATCGTGCTTTACGGTTACCCGATTATCAAAAACGAAACACTCACCCTGCCAGAGGCTTTCTTCTGGCGACACTTCTTCCAGGTATTTGAGAATACCGCCTTCCAGGTGGTACACCTCTTCAAAACCCTGCTGTTTCATGTACGACGATGCTTTTTCACAGCGGATGCCACCGGTACAGAACATGGCCACCTTTTTGTGCTTACTCGGATCGACATTCTGCTCAACGTATTCGGGAAATTCACGGAAGGTTTTCGTACGCGGATCTACTGCCCCTTTAAACGAACCGATTTCCACCTCATAGTCATTTCGGGTATCAATCAGCAGCACGTCCGGATCGGCGATCAACGCATTCCAATCTTTTGGCTTTACATAAGTTCCCACCACGTCGTTCGGATCAATACCGTCCACTCCCATGGTGACAATTTCTTTTTTCAGCTTAACTTTCATTCGGTAGAAAGGCTGTGTTTCGTCGTAAGATTCCTTCCACTGCAGTTCAGCCATCCGCGGGTCCGCGCGCAGATACCCAATCACCGCATCAATTCCCTCACGAGAGCCCGCAATGGTGCCGTTGATGCCCTCTTTCGCGAGTAGCAAGGTACCTTTGATATTCTCGGCCTGGCAGCGCTCCAGCAACGGCTCGCGTATCGCTTCGAAATCGTCGAGCGTCACAAACCGGTAGAGGGCCGCAACGACTATCTTGTTGTCCACCGTTACTGCCCCTCGCGCTTGCTGCCACCCAAGCAATCAGGTGAATCCGGCGCCTGACCAGAGCGCGCCAACCACTCTTCTGGCGTGTAGGTATGCAGCGCCAGTGCATGAACAGGACCAGCCAGTTCTACCTGCAGCGCACCATAAACGGCCTGATGCCGAGCTACTTTGCGCATGCCGTCAAAACATTGCGCAACCGCCACCACTTTGAAGTGGGTTTCTGAATTCGGCGGTACCGAGTGCATATGGCTCTCGTTCTCGACCTGGAGAAGGCTGGGCGACAGGGAAGCTTTAAGTTTCTGCTCGATGGCCTGTTGTACTTGCATGGTTTTCTACAGCGCATAAAAAATGGGCGCCCATTATACCGATTTGAGTGCTGCGCTGTACTATCGCCGAGGCAGCGGGCGTACCGCCCAACCGTAATGCTTACGATTTTATTAATTCACTGGCCGATCGGACAGCCAAATGCTTAACTAGGCGCCTAATGACAACCACAAAGCGCAGACAACCCATGACATACCCCGCCAGCTTCGCACTCGCACTGATTGCCCTGCTATCGTTGAACAACACTACGTATGGGGCACCCGTTAGCCAGCAGCGGCTCCTGGACGCCGACAGCGATGCCGACAACTGGTTAAGCCATGGCCGCACCTACCACGAGCAGCGCTTTTCACCGCTCAAGCAAATTAACGACAGTAATGCCGACCAACTCGGCTTGGCCTGGTATTTCGAAACTGACACACATCTGGGGTTAGAAACCACACCGCTGGTGATAGATGGCGTGATGTATTTCACCGGCGCCTGGAGCAACGCCTACGCTATCGATGCCAAGACTGGCGCTTTGTTATGGCACTTTGACCCTGAGGTACCAAGGGAAAAAAGCATCACCGCCTGCTGTGGCGTCGTGAACCGCGGCATGGCCGCCTGGGAAGACAAGCTCTACCTTGGCACCGTCGACGGCCGCCTGATAGCGCTCGACCAGCACACCGGCAAGCCACTTTGGTCTTCACAAACCACCGACCCCGCCCAAGCCTACTCCATAACGGGTGCTCCCCGCGCCGCCAAAGGTCTCGTATTTATCGGTAACGGCGGCAGTGAATTCGGCACCCGTGGTTACGTCAGCGCCTACGATGCAGATACCGGCGAAATGCGTTGGCGCTGGTATACCATTCCTGGCAATCCGGAGGAGGGCTTTGAAAATGAAGCGATGGCCCGTGCCGCCAAAACCTGGAATGGCCAATGGTGGCAATTTGGCGGTGGCGGCACTGTATGGGATGCCATCGTCTATGACCCCGAGCTGGACCAACTGTATATCGGTGTTGGTAACGGCGCCCCCCACAACCGGCGCATCCGTAGCCCCGGCGGTGGCGACAACCTGTACCTAAGCTCCGTTGTCGCCCTCAACCCGGACACCGGCGACTACCTCTGGCACTACCAGGAGGTGCCCGCCGACAATTGGGATTACACCGCCTCACAACAGATTACCCTCGCCGACATTCAGTGGCAGGGTGAGCCGCGCAAGGTCATCGTGCACGCTCCCAAAGCCGGATTTGTCTACCTGATTGACCGCCTCGACGGACAATTACTGTCGGCTGAGCCATTCACCACGGTCACCTGGGCCAGCCACTACGACATGAAAACCGGCCGCCCGGTGGAAGTTGACGGCCAGGATTACGATGGCAAACCCGCCATGGTTTACCCTTCCGCTATCGGCGGCCACAACTGGCAGCCGATGGCTTACAGCCCGCTAACCAAATACCTCTATATCCCGGAGTTGGATATGGGGATGCCCTTTGAGGAAATCAAAGCACCCGACTACAAGCACCTCAAGCGTCACTTCAATACCGGCTACGAACTTACACAAGATGCCGCCTCTCAACGTTTCACCCAGGCACTGCTGAAATACTTGCCCAAATCCCACTTACTGGCGTGGGATGTAGAGCAGGCCAAAGTTGCCTGGAAAGTTCCACATCCCAATATTCACAACGGCGGCATTGTAGCCACCGCTGGCAATCTGGTATTTCAGGGCACCTCAGACGGGCGTTTTTTGGCGGTGCGCGCCGATAATGGTGAAGTGCTGTGGACCTTCCACGCGCAGAACAGCATTCTGCCCGGCCCGGTCAGCTATGCAGTCGATGGCGAACAGTACATCGCCGTCGCCGTTGGTCGCGGTGGCGCTCTGACCATGAATACCGGCAAAAGTTACCCCACAACGAACCCGAACAACCGCATCATGGCCTTCAAACTCAACGCTACGGCTACCCTACCCCCGGTGAGCCAACCCAAGCGACCGGTGCCGCCTCCCAAAACAGGCATGAGTGAAGCCGATATTGAAGAAGGCCGCCGGCTGTTTGACCGTTTCTGCGCGCGCTGCCATGGCGCTGCGGTCGTGGGCGATGGTTCCATACCCGACCTGCGTTATCTGGAGCCTGTCTGGCACGAAAATTTTGAAGCCGTCGTGCTTAAAGGCCTGATGGAAAAAGCCGGAATGCCGCGCTTTGACGAGGTACTGGACGAGAAACAGGTTAAAAAGGTACATGCCTACGTGATAGAGCGCGCCCATGAAGATCACGCGCTGCGACAGGAACGCGGCTGGTGGGCCGAGTTGAAAAACACGGTAACCGATCTCGGCGCACGCCTACTGGCATGGCTAATCCGCATCACCACCAGCTAACACCAAAAACCGGGGTCGTAACGAGTATTTTTTAACCAGATCGATCATAAAATACGCGTTACGACCCCGGTTTTATTTTTGTTAAAACAGGGTTTTCATGGTGCCGCCGTCGACCGTGACCGTTTCACCGTTAATGTAGCTCGCTGCCGGCGATAGCAGAAACGCTGCGACCCGGGCAAATTCTTCAGGTTCACCAAATCGCCCCATCGGAACCTGCGCTTCCATCTGTGCACGCTGCTCGTCACCAGATATGCCTTTTCCTTTAGCCTGGTTTGCAACCAGCGCTTTAATCCTGTCGGTCTCAACAATCCCGGGCACGATGGTGTTGACACGTACACCTTGCGGCGCCAACGAACGCGACAAACTCTTTGCCAGACTTGCCACACCGGAACGCATTACATTTGACAGCAACAGAAAGTCGATAGGTTCCTTTACCGATGATGATGTCATAAACAGAATATTGCCGTGACGGCTTTTCAGTCCCGGCAAGGCAGCACGTACCAGTCGCACAGCGCTCAATAGCGTCAGCTCAAAAGCAGCTTGCCAAGCCTCATCATCGAAATCATCAAAACCGCCAGGCGGCGGACCACCGGCATTAACCACCAGGGCATCAATAGCCCCGAATCGCTCTCCAGTGGCCGCTACCCAGGCTTTGATATCAACCGGATTTTTAACGTCACACTTTACGGCCAGACAATCGCCGAGAATGGTGCCAGCCTCTGCAATGGCAGCAGGATCACTGCTGGCAATACTCAAATTGGCTCCCTCATCGCGCAGGCAGCGGGCGATGGCAAAGCCCAGCCCTCGGCTGGCGCCCGCCACCATGACGGTTTTTCCGGCTAAATCCAGTTCCATTTACTATTCTCCTGTTCAATGTTGACACGCTGCTTGCCTTGCGGCGTCTTTTCAATAAAAATGGCGCACTTGTCGCTAATTACAGCCACCAACGCTCGATTTTATGCCTGCCGAAGGGCTTGGCATCCATTCTTGCGTCCACACTGAAGACAGCAATAGCGCCAGCATATATACTCAGCGAAAACATCGCTCAATTCGACGGACACGAAACCGATATTTCACTATGAGCAATAACAGCAGTTCAAATTATCACCACGGCAACCTGCGCGAAGAATTACTCACGCAGGCCGAAAAACATCTGCTAGATGGCGGCGTCAACGAACTCAGTCTGCGCGCACTGGCACGAGAAATAGGCGTTTCCCAAACAGCGCCCTATCGCCATTTCAAAGACAAAAATGCCCTGCTGGCTGCGTTGGCAACAGAAGGCTTTAGCCGACTGCTCGAGGTGTTGAACTCCGCCAGCACTGACGACCCAATTGACGATCTCATGAAACTCGGCATCGCCTATGTGCATTTCGCACAGGAAAACACCGAGATTTTCCGCCTGATGTTCGGCCCTGTGCTGCTACCACGAAAACAGTATACCGAGCTGTTTGCCGCTGGCCGAGAAGCGTTTTATCACGTACAGAGCATTATTGAGCGCGGCGCAAAAATGGGCGTGTTTGGCAAAGACGATATCCCCAGTATGGCTCACACAGCGTGGGCGGGCGTACACGGCGTGGCTACACTGATCCTGGATCACGGCGATAGCTTTGGTTATTACCACGACCTAGAAAGCCAAGCCGAGAAATCGCTGCGCATTATCGTAGAAGGCCTGAAATATCACCCTCCCGTATCCGCTCCGGCGGCGTAACGCTAGAGCCTGCGCAATACCTGCAAGGGCGGTGACGCTATCACCGCCCGGCAAAACCACCACCCTGACACAGCTACCACCAAACCTGCCCCGATAGGCGCCACCACCCAGAACAATGGGTGCCAATTAGCGCTCATATCAAGCAATCGGGTTTGTACGATATACAAGGTAATTTCCGCCCCAATTGCCGCCAACACACCCGCACTGACGCCAATTAATGCAAATTCTGCCAGCAGGCAACTTCGTATCAACTGCCTGGAAGCGCCAAGCGTTCTCAGAATCGCATTTTCGTGCAGCCGGCTGTCCAGGCTGGCCTGAATATTCGCCACCCCCACCAGCAACGCGCAAGCAATAATCAGTGTCAGCACCAGCTCCAGTGCAGCACTAACCTGCGCCACTACCGTGCGGGCTTGCTCAATCACCGCATCCATTTCGATCAGCGTAATCGTGGGAAAGCGGCGTAACAGATCATTCAGCACCACCTTGTCTGCTTTCTCGAGATGAAAGCTGGTGATAGACGACGAGGGATAGTTTTCCAACACCCCCGGCTCAAACAGCAAGAAAAAGTTGGGCCGCATGCTGTCCCAACTTAATTTCCGCAAACTGGTTACCTCTGCCTCCAGGGGCAGACCGCCAATCTTGAAGAAAACGCGAGACCCCAGCTCAAGCCCAAGGCGTTCAGCAAATTCAATTTCTACCGACACCCGGGGCAGCTGAGCCGGCGCTGACTCCCACCATTGCCCCGCCACCAGCTCATTGTCTTCTGGCAGCGCGTCGCTCCAACTCAGGTTGATTTCCCGGTTTACACTGCTGCGATTGGCATCAATATCCGGAATCTTCTCCAGCGCCTCGCCATTAATTTCAACCAGACGCCCGCGCACCATCGGGTAGAGCCCGGCACTGCGAATACCCTGCTGGGTAAACCACTCATCCACAGACTCAACCTGATCGGGCGCTATATTCACGAGAAAATGGTTCGGCGTGTCCGCAGGCAACTGCAGTTCCCACTCTTTCAGCAAGCTCGATCGCGCCGCAATGATGCACAGCAAAACCATCAACGCTAGCGCCAAGCTGACCACCTGGAAAGCATTGGCCTGCCGCCGCCGATACATAGCTGACAAGGCCAGACGCACCACGCCGCCGGCCCCTGCCGCCCAACGCCGCAAATTTGAAAACAGACGCAGCACCAATGCTCCTGCCAGCCCCAACACCACCACGATACCCGCCAACACGGCACTAACCAGCACCAGCGATTGGGTGTACCACAGCATTAACAGAAACAGGCCACCAATCCCGAGCAGTGCGCTGACGCCGGCACTGAGGTTTTCATTGCCAATATCGCGCCGTAGTACCCGCAGCGGCGGCACATGACGCAGACGCAGAATCGGCGGCAGCGCAAAAGCCAACACACACAGGGTCGCTGTGACCGCACCCGCCACCAGCGGCCGCAGGGTTCCTGCGGGTGGCGTAAAACCGACCAAATCTTTGATCAAGGCAAATAGCGTGTTTTGCACCGCCATACCAAGCCCCCAGCCCAGCGCTGTCGCTAACAAGGCCAGCAGCACGATATTCCCCACATAGAGCCGGGTGATCTGCGCGCTCACCGCCCCTAACGCCTTCATCACGGCCACGGTATCGAGATGGCGCTGACTGTAGCGCCGCGCCGTCAACGCAACCGCCACACCGGCCAGGGCAACGCCGAAGCTGCCAGCCAGCAGCAGAAAACGCTCTGCGCGTTCCAGAGTCTTGGCGATGCGTGGCTGGCTCTCATCGAGCTGCTCCCAACGATCACTCTGTGTGAGCGCCGACTCAAGCCGTGCCTTGACACTTGCCAGTGCGCTTTGCTCGCCCGCAAACAGGTAACGATAATCCACCAGACTTCCGGGCTGAACTACGCCGCTGCGCGCCATATCGTCGACGTTAATCAACACACGCGGCCCCATACCATAAAAGCTGCTGCCACGGTCTGGCTCCGATACCAGTGCCCGCGTTGCGCGCAATGTCAATTCACCCAGCTGGAACGAATCGCCTACCTGCAGACCCATTAGAGGAAAGAGTCGGGAGTCCAACCAGGCTTCACCGGATACTGGAACAGCGTCGGTGTTATAGACATCTCCAAAAGGCATATCACTGATTGCCAGCTCTCCCTTGAGCGGGTAGCCAGCGGAAACCGCTTTGATCGACGCCAGCTGCAGTGACTCACCCGCCACGATCATCGAGCGAAATTCAACAACGAGTGCCTGCGACACCGAATCCGGCA
The DNA here is from genome assembly GCF_057445395.1 of Litorivivens sp. Classification (NCBI taxonomy): domain Bacteria; kingdom Pseudomonadati; phylum Pseudomonadota; class Gammaproteobacteria; genus Litorivivens; species Litorivivens sp. The sequence continues at coordinate 8,544 of NZ_JBVBUV010000007.1, read as the reverse complement.
CCCGACTTACCACCTGAGGCGCCAAGGCTCGCGGCGTTTTTAATACCAGGTCCGCAGCGAGGAACTTATTGCTCTCACCCACGATGCCTCGCTGCAAACGATCCGCAAAACCCGCCACACCACTGACAATGGTCACCGCCAGAATCAGGGACACCAAAAGCAGCGCTAACTCTCCACCGCGCCATTCACGCACCAACCACTTCAGGTGATTCACGCTGGCCTGTTTCTTCGGGGCACGGTTCGCATTCGATTGCGCTACATTCACTGTGTTATGCAATGCTAGGCTCCAGACTGTCAGCCACAATCGCACCCGCCTCCAGCGTTATGCGCCGCTCGCATCGCTGGGCAAGAATAGGTTCATGCGTAACCAGCACCAGAGTAGTCGTGCTTTCCTTATTCAGGCTAAACAACAAATCATTCACACTGGCGCCCGTGGCCGCATCCAGATTCCCCGTAGGCTCATCGGCAAACAGGATGCCCGGCTGCGGTGCAAAAGCGCGCGCCAGTGCTACTCTCTGCTGCTCTCCACCAGATAGCTGACGGGGATAGTGATCCAGCCGGTGTGACAACCCCACTTTCTCCAAATACTCACGAGATACCTGCGCTGCCTTGCGATCACCGCGCAGCTCCAGCGGCATCATCACATTCTCCAGCGCAGTCAGACCGGGCAACAATTGAAAAGATTGAAATACAAAGCCCACCAGCCGGGCCCGCAATGCCGCCCTTCCATCTTCATTGAGCCCATTGAGATGCTCACCACCGAGCCATATATCGCCGCTGCTAGGCTCGTCCAGCCCAGCCAGCAGGCCGAGCAAGGTGGATTTCCCCGAGCCCGACGGACCGATAATCGCAACCGATTCACCAGACTCAATAGTCAGATTCGCTTCTTTCAGGATACTCAGCTCACTATCGGCTACCTGAACTCGTTTACTCACATTTTCTGCGCGTATCATGACCACCCCAAGGTTGGGCCGCGCAGTAGCGTCGGCCCCATAAAATCTGAATTGTCTTTGTTACGTAAGAATACGCGAATCAGTGCTGCAAGGCGCGCTTTGGCCCCGAATTTTCCCGCCTGATAACAGCGACACACTGCCGTACAAATGCGGTGCTACAAAGCCAGTGCTCGACAGGCCCTTGATTTCGCCGCACCGGCCTTACACTATGCAGTAATATTCGAAACCAGCCTGATGGTTTCACTCTATAGCGGTCACCAGACTGACCGATGCACGTCCGAGCAGACAACCCTCAGGCCCAATAAATTTTACGGAAAACACGTTAGATGAAAACCAGATTTACCGCAGCACTCGTCACCGGATTATCGCTATATTCAAGGCGCGTAATGCTGGCGTACCTGACGCTAATTGCCGCAGCTGCCCAAGCACAGATACTGGTACTGGGTGACAGCATTGGCGCCGGATTTGGCGTCGCCGAAAACCGCAATTGGGTCTCCCTGCTGCAGCAGGAGCTTGCCCCTCGCAAGGTCATAAATGCAAGTATCAGCGGTGATACCAGCAACGGTGCAAAAGCACGGCTTCCCGCGTTGCTATCACACTATCAGCCAGAACTGATTCTACTGGAAGTCGGTGGCAACGATGGCCTGCGTGGCCAACCCACTGCCCTGCTGGAGAAGAACCTCAAGACAATGATTGATTTGGCCCGAAAGGCCGGCAGCGATGTCATTCTGCTGGGCATGCATATTCCCCCGAATTACGGCAAGGCCTATACAGATGCCTTTCACCAGACTTTCCATACTGTCGCGGCCGCCAAGAACGTGCCCTTGCTGCCTTTCCTCCTAGAGGGCATCGCGCTTGATCCCGCCCTGATGCAGGCCGACCGCATCCATCCCAATGAGCAGGCTCAGCGCAAAATACTGGAAAACGTTCTGCCTTTGGTAAAAGCCTCGCTGGACTGAAAACCGGCCAATTAACTCCCCGGGGGTACCCCAGTATTAGTGCCGCACAAAACATTACATAAATTGACACCCCTACATCAATGCGTGTAATGTTTTGACATGCTATCACTGTCGATACAGCCATCCAGTAGCTGCTTGACGCCTCAGCGTCTGATATTGGACTTACTTGATGCCGACCCTCAGGCCATGGCTTTCAGTCGTCGTCTGCTAGCGGCCGGCGGTGTTTTCAACTTCACCAGCAACCAGATGCGGGTCTCTCTATCGCGCCTGGTAAGTGATGGCCTGCTTGAAAAGCCCTCGCGCGGCCTTTACCAATTGAGCGAGCGCGCAGCCAGACTGCGCACAGAAATTCAGCGCTGGCGCCACCTCGAGCAACAGCTCATACCATGGCACGGCAACTGGCTTGCTATCGCCTGCGGCAACCTCGCGGCAGACAGCAGCGCCCATTTTCGTCGTCAGCAACGCGCACTGGCATTGCGTGGCCTGCAGCGTTGGCGCCCGGGCATTTGGGTACGCCCCGACAACCTGCACGGTGGCCTGGAACAGCTAGTGATTGATCTGCAGGCACTTGATCTAGACGCCATTCAAGGCAGCTTCCGTATTGAACAGGCCGACGATAGCTGCCAGCGCGAGCTTATCTCGCTTTGGGACAGCCTCGTCCTCGATAAGGAATACCAGCAGCGCTTGGTGCAATTGCGAGACGCCAACGAGCGCCTGACGAGCGCTAGCCCCGCTCTGCTTTCCGAAACCATGGAACTGGGCAGCGACACCGTCCGCTTCCTCTTAATGGACCCACTGCTGCCAGAAGAACTGGTTAACCACGACAACCGTCGCGCGCTAGTGGCCGCCATGGTGGATTACGACGCCAAGGGCCGAAAACTCTGGCAACAGTTCATCGACGCACTGGAGGCTTAATATGCAACCACCTGCACAGACCCGCGTGTTTGCTTCGCTACTCGACGATGTTCGCGAATCGCGACCACCCCAAGCGCGTCAGGGCACGGCCGACCCAGCGTTTTACACCGACGAACGCTGGTTTCAGGCAGAGCAACGTAAACTTTTTGCAGACACGCCGCTTGTCGTCGGACATGTGTCGATGCTGCCGAATAGTGGTGACCACCTTGTGCATGATCACAGCGGCAAGCCCATACTGCTCGTGCGCGGCAAAGATCAGAAAATACGCGCTTTCTTAAACGTATGCCGGCATCGAGGCGTTCGCCTTAGCAACGCCGATAAGGTTGAAAATCGGACGACTTTTGTGTGCCCTTACCATAACTGGATTTACGATCTCGACGGTAGCCTGCATAAAATTCCACTCAAGGATGAGTGTTTCGATGAATTAGACAAAGATTGCCTTGGACTCACCGAATTACCACTCACCATTCTTGAAGGTTTGATTCTGGTATCTGGCACACCGACGGGCAGCGCCGCACTACCAAATGGTATGGCCGAACTGAAGGAAGATTTTCGCGCTTTTGGACTAGCCGAACATACCTTTTTCAGACAGTCGGTGACCACAAAAGACGCCAATTGGAAGCTGATTATCGAGGCCTTTCTCGACGGCTATCACGTTGTTCGCCTGCACCGTAAAACCGTTGGTCCGTTGTTTCTGGATTGCGTTGCCAAAAGTGAACGCAAAGGTGACAACATCATTTCAGTAGTTGCCCGTCAGGAATTTAGCGATGCTCTCTCACTGCCAGAACAAGACTGGGATTTACGGCATCATGCAAGCTGCGCTTTTTTTCTGTACCCGAACACTACACTAATTGTTCACCCGGATTACATCAGCTACCTAACACTGTTTCCACAGAGCGCCAGCAAAACCGTTTGCGTGCACGGCTGCCTGATTCCAGAACCACCTCAGGATGAAAAAGCCGCTGCACACTGGGAGCGCGCCTACAGTATTATTGAAAACGGTGTGTTTCAGGCTGAAGATCTGTTTGTTTGTGAACAGGCACAAATCGGGATGAGTTCCGGCGCCAATGAGAAACTGCTATTCGGCACCTATGAATCCAGCATTATCGATTTTCATCAGATTTTGGCGGAACAACTCGGCCCTTACCAGGCGCAGTCAGGCTAAACAATGCCAAATGCCGATAGATGACGCGGTAACCCACCGAGATAATCACATCGAGGCTATAGTGCTCCTCGTGCCGCTCGACCGTTCTCCCCCCTCTGTTTGAACTGTCGCAAATTTTGCGTCATTTACCAGACGTTCCAACTCCCGCTCACTGAAGACGTTATTAACGTGCTTGCCGATGGTTTTCACATCACGGCCAAACAGCTCAGCCAGTTGCTGCCGATTTAGCCAGACGGTATCGGCCTGCAGATGCACCTCAATCTGAGTCTGGCCGTCGTCGGACTGGTAAATTTCAATTTGCTTATCTGTGCTCATATCGCCTCCTTGCGATGCTGGCTCGGGTAAAGGGTAATCCTGCCGGAAACCACTGGTTATACCACCTCGGTGATCCGCTTTTCAGCATCGGGAATGGCTCTTAATCTTTAAAGGGAGAAACCCGCATTCATTAGACTGATTTTGCGATGACAAGTTTAATGGAGCTACCGATATCCCACGTAAAGAGGATTATAGGCATACCCGGCCCAGAGATTGAACGGGTAGTACGAACACAAGGTATATAGGTTTGGGCAAAGCCGGGCGTCAGGCCGCCTGGTTCGCTTTATGCTGCTCAAAACGCTGACCAGAAGCAGAGCCAAAGCCAAGTTGCCGGCCTTCATGGCATTGATTAATCAGTTTGTTGATTTGCGTTTAAAACTGACCCGGGATTTGCATTTAAAATTGACCCACCCGATTACGCCAGATTATGGCGCAGCTTTTCCTTTTTTGCCTGTGTTGTTTCCCTCCTGTTGAGTCGTTGAGTTTCGTAATCGGAAGCTGTCATTGCCTGTTTCCAGAATGTGGCAGTGATGAGTGAGCCGATCTAGTAAAGCCGTCGTCATCTTCTCGTCACCAAACACGGTCGACCATTCGCCGAAGCTGAGGTTGGTGGTAATGATGATGCTGGTGCGTTCGTAGAGTTTACTGATCAGGTGGAAGAGCAAGGCACCACCACTCTGACTGAACGGCAGGTAGCCAAGCTCATCGAGTATCACCAGATCGGTATGGATCAAACGATTCGCCAAGCGGCCCTGTTGTCCCGCCTGCTTCTCCAGCTCCAATGCATTGACCAGTTCGATAGTGGCGAGAAACCGGACTCGCAGCCGGTGGTGCTGTATGGCTTGGATGCCAATGGCTGTCGCCAGATGTGTTTTGCCGGTTCCGGGGCCACCCACCAGCACGACGTTATGAGCATCTTCCACAAACTCGCAGCGGTGCAGCGATCGGACGAGTGACTCATCGACCAGACTCTGTGTGAAGTCGAAGCCCGTCAGGTCTCGATACACAGGGAACTTGGCGACCTTCATCTGGTAGTTGATCGAACGGACATCCCGCTCTGAGGATTCTGCTTTGAGCAGGATATCTAAAATCGGCAGTGCCTGCTGATAGGCTGGAGAGGATTGCTCGGCCAGGGTTTTAACCGCATCAGCCATGCCATGTAGCTTCAGGGTTTTGAGGGTGGAGACCACTGCATCAGATTTCATGGCGCGCTCTCCGCAGTTGATCGTAGCGGGCAGTATCCGCCAGCGGTTCGGTGACTAGCTTCAGTGCCGGCGGTGTCCGCAGAGGCTGTGGTCGCTGAGGCTGCTCCAATCGACTCAAACAGTTGAGCACGTGGGCTTTGGAGGGCTCGCCAATCGCCAGCGCTTCACTGATCGCGCGTTCAAGCAAGTGTTCGTCATGCAGCAAGACCAGCGCGAGGATATCCGCCATCTCACGGTCGCCGCCGGGACGTCTGAGCAGAATGGTTTGCAAACGCTTAAAGCTTTCCGGTAACTGCGAGAACGGCGCGCCGTTGCGCAGGGAACCGGGCTTGCGTTGTACGACGCTGAGGTAATGACGCCAGTCGTAGATTGTTTTACCCGGGCCCTGCTTGTCGCGGCTAAACACACGGACATGCTCTGCAACCACCTGCGCTTCTGCCACGATGACTAGCCGCTCGGGATAAACTCTCAGACTAACGTTGCGGTTGGCAAAGCTGGCCGGCACGCTATAGCGATTGTGCTCATGACTGATCAGACAGGTGGATGTTACCCGCTTGTTGGTCTCGATGAAGCCATCGAAGGCGGCGGGCACTGGCATCATCTGCGCCCGTTCATCCTCCAGGCATTCCGCGAGCGAGCGCACCTTGAACTCCGGATGGGCGGTTTCCTGCCAGAGTTCGATGCAGCGGTTATGTAGCCAGTGGTTGAGTTCCTGTAGAGACTTGAAGGTCGGGGCGTCATACCACAGGCCCTGCCGGGCATCACGTACCGCTTTCTCGACTTGGCCCTTCTCCCAGCCTGCCGCTGGATTGCAGAACTCGGCGTCATACAGATAGTGACTCACCATGGCATAGAAGCGCTTGTTCACCTGTCGCTGCTTGCCTCGGCCGACCTTGTCGACAGCCGTCTTCATGTTGTCGTAAATACCGCGTTCGGGAATCCCACCAAAGGCCGAGAAGGCATGGTAGTGGGCATCGAACAACATCTCATGAGTCTGGGTGAGATAGGCTCGCAGGTACGGAGCGCGGCTGTAACTGAGTTTGAAGTGGGCAACCTGAAGTTTGGTACGCACACCGTTGATGGGTTGCCATTCCTCACTCCAGTCGAACTGGAAGGCCTCGCCGGGTGCAAACTCTAGCGGTACATAAGTGCGCTTACTGGCCTGCAGCTTTGCCTCCTGCTGGGCCTCGCGCCACTGCCGGGCAAAGGCTGCTACCCGGTCGTAGGAACCGGTGTAACCCAGTACAACAAGATCGCGATACAGGCGCTTTACCGTGCGCCGTTGCTTGCGGTGCCGCCGCGATTCCTGGAACAGCCAATTGGTCAGCAGCTCCTCATAGTCGTCGAGCTTGCTCGGGCTCTTGCGTACCGGGTAGCTCGGCTCAAGGCCCGGATTGGACAGGTACTTACGGACGGTATTTCTTGATAAACCGGTGCGTCGGGCAACTTCGCGAATGGAAACACCTTCGCGCAAGTGCCAACGCCGGATAACACTGACTAATGCCACGTCTATCACTCCTGAATACCCCTGCTCAAATAATCGGCAGGGAGAGGTTTATACGTGGGTCAATATTCGATGCAAATCCGGGGGATTAGTGGGTCAGTTTTGGATGCAACTCAACAGGCTTGGGTGAAAATGACGTGTACGGTTCATGACGAGTGCTGCTGGCGGGAGTCTGTCGCGAATTTCGCGCAAGTATACATTGTCTCTAGCATCGAGACAATGAAACCATCGTCGTACTCAAATCAGTATTCCGAGCTTCGCAAATGGCTGAAGGCCAAACGTGAGGAGCAGGGTATTACGTTGCGCGAGGCTGCTGGGTTCCTCGATCGACATCACAGCATCATTGGGAAGATCGAGCAGAATCGTAAAAGAATCGACGTCGCAGAGTTCGTAGAATACTGCGAGGCGCTCGGTGTCGATCCACACGAAGGGCTGGACGTATTTATTGATACTCGCCATTTATCCAGTGGGCGAACGAGTAAAGATCGACACTCGGGTTAAACTTCTGACGCACGTCGGCATCTCCAATCGGCAAAACATTATTGCCACAAGGTTCACGAAGCGTGACTTTTGGAGTATGCACTCGGATAATGAAGCGCAAAAGACGTTTCCTAGAGGTAGCGTGACCGACCGGATTAGTCACAAAGCGGTCATCGACTTCCAGAAGCCGATTTACTGCCCTCCGGGGTTGACCCTCTACCTAGGTTAAGGGTTTACTTTAAACAGAAATCAATACTTCTTTGGACACTGAGGCGCAAAGTTGAAACGCAATCGGCTCTTACTGACATTATCCCTCTTTCTGAGCTTGCTGATTCAAGCACAGGGCGTGTTTGCGTGTCAGATTGACGAGTCACACAGCGGCGCCTTGGAGCATTGCTGTTGTGAAGCCGATAACTTGGAGGCCATGTCCTCAGGGCCGGGCTGCTGCGATTTCGGCGTTGAGTGGCAGGTGACGGGGAGCGACCCGGATGACCGCTATGATGCGTTATTTCTGGATATTCAGCCTTTACTGAAGCTGCCTCCCACTGCGCTAGCGTCGCTTCCGCTGTTGCCTAGCCGCGCCGTCCAAGCGGTTTCCTATCTCAAGCCCGAGCCAAGTGATTCACCAAGTGGGCGCAGCACCTATCTGACGACACTTCGACTCCGCATTTAAACATTTCTCACCAAACGGCTGCCTTATCGCAGCCGGATTGTCTGCGCGCGGAGAAAGCGCGCCACACCCAATCTCAAGGTGAGAATGATGAACATCCCCTTTAACGTAGGCGTAATAGCCTTGCTGTTTGCGTTGGTTACGCCAACGCTGCAGGCGAGCAGTGAACGGACAGGCCTTTGCACGAAACCGGCAGCTATCGATGAAAAACAACTTGTTGCGATGTCGCTGGAGTGCGCGCCCTCCATTGAAGCATTCAAAAATACCCTCAAAGCCGCCAACTATGATGTCGATGTTGCCGGCCGTTTCGCTGAACCGCGTCTGGGCATTTCAGTCGCTCCAGAAACGTACGGCCTGGATCAGGTTGACGACGGCTAT
>NZ_JBVBUV010000006.1:0-82935 GCF_057445395.1 Litorivivens sp. | reverse complement strand
GGAGGAATAGAGCAACGTGCATGCCAGTGTTGCTGATGTGTCGGCGATAAAAATTTAACTAGCTGTTATAGAAAGAGAAAATAACGTTCGGTGCGGGGTTGGGCGGCATCGCAAAAGCGGCGGATGGGCTACGAAAAATCGTAATTAACGAGATTTCGTGGGAGTTGGCACGATTTTTCGTAGTGTTATGGCAGGTAGTGGAAAAGAGGTTGCTATGCCCTATAAACGAGCCGCGGTTGTGCCTGCTAATGACAGACACTTTAACTATGCCGCTTCTGCCCAGCTGGTGATAAACCCCTTTGTGGATCAGGTGGTAACCGCGAATCAGGAGGCCTGTCGGCTGTTTGGCTCCAGCCTGCAGGAGCTGTGTGAAAGTTGCGCGAGTGCTTTGTTTGCGCCGAGTTTTCCGACATTAGTGGTGTTTACTCAGGAGGTTTTGGGCAATGGTCGCGCCTGGAGTGATCGCCTGCTAATACTGCACGGTAGCGATGAGGCTCGGGTAGAGGTTACCGCTCGTTGTGTAGCTGCAGGTGAGGAGCAGCATCTCTATCTTAGTCTGCAGCTTGCTGATCAAATACTGCGTGCGCGAGAGCGCTCGGACGCTGAGCGCCATTACCTTTCTGGCATCGGGCACTGGAACCGTGTTAGCCGGGTCTTCCAGGAGTTTGAGCGGGAGAATCAACTGTTGCTTGATGCCGCTGGCGAAGGGATTTACGGGGTAGACGTCAATGGCATGACGACCTTTGTTAACCCGGCCGCGGAGCGGATTCTTGGCTATAGCGCTGCGGAGCTGGCCGGTCGCAATATGCACAGCATGGTGCATCACCGTCACGGCGACGGCGGTCATTATCCAGTGGATGAGTGCCCGATATTCGCGGTCTTGAAGGATGGGACCGTGCATGCCGTAGATGACGATGTTTTCTGGTCAAAATCTGGTAAGCGAGTTGATGTGGAATACACAAGCACACCGGTTCGTGATAACGGGTTTATCGTCGGCGCAGTGGTGATTTTTCGCGATGTGTCGCAGAAGAAAGCCGACAAAAAGCAATTGCTGGCCGCTTTGACAGAGGTTGAGCAGCTAAAAAATCGGCTTGAAATGGAAAACGCCTATTTGCAGGAAGAGATTAGCTCTGAATTCAATCATCATCAGATGATAGGGAAAAGCGCTGCGGTCCAACAAATCATGCAGAAAGTCGAGCTGGTGGCTCCGACGGAAGCGACAGTGCTTATTAACGGAGAATCCGGTACGGGCAAGGAATTGATTGCTCGCGCGATTCACGACAATAGTGATCGCTCTCACCGCTCGCTGATAAGAGTAAACTGTGCAGCTATTCCCGAGGAGTTATTCGAAAGTGAATTTTTCGGTCATACGCGTGGCGCGTTTACAGGTGCAACGGCTGATCGCCCAGGGCGCTTTGAACTTGCCGATGGCGGTACTCTATTCCTTGATGAGGTGGGTGAAATTCCTCTGCGACTGCAAGGAAAGCTGCTGCGAGTGCTGCAGGAGCAACAGTTCGAGCGCGTGGGTGAATCGATAACACGGCGTGTTGACGTGAGAATCGTCGCCGCCACGAATAGGGATCTCGCACAGCGGGTGGCAGAGGGCCAGTTTCGTGAAGATTTGTATTTTCGCCTGAATGTATTTCCGATTGAATCGATGCCATTGCGAAAGCGCCTGGATGATATTCCCTTGCTGACGCAGCATTTTTTAATGCGCGCCAGCGCCAGAGCGAACAAGTCGGGCTTGAAAATCCCCCTGAGCGAGCTTGAAAAGCTGAAGCGATATCATTGGCCGGGCAATATTCGTGAACTGGAAAATGTGATTGAGCGCCAGGTGATCTTGGTGCGCGGTGAAACACTACGTTTCGATATGTCTGGCACGACCACCGATGCGATAGAGCCCTCTCTTGCACCTACGGAAAGTAGTGTCCTGACAGAGCAGGAGATGCGAGAACATGAACGGCGTAATCTCGTGGCAGCTCTTGAAGCCTGTGGCGGCCGTGTTTTTGGTCAGGACGGAGCGGCAGCTTTACTGGGATTGCCCGCGACAACCTTGTCTTCGCGATTGAAGAAGTTCAAGTTGGATCCACTACTGTTTCGAGGGGCTAAAAGAACGGGGCACTAATAAGGTGGCCAGCCACAGCAAACTGCACTGTGGCTGGCCGGGGGGGAGAGGGTAGGGCTTTATTCAGGCTGCGACTTGGGCCGCGCCGCAGAGCATAACAGTATCGCCGTCGAGCTTGACGCTGTAGGCGCTAATGGAGTGAGTATCATCTTCCAGACAGCGCCCTGTAGCCAGTGCGAAGTGCTGCTTGTAGATTGGCGATGCTACCACCAGCTCGCCGTCCAGGCTGCCGACAATACCGCGCGACAGGACATTGGCGCCGCTGAAGGGGTCAAAGTTGTCCAGTGCGAAGATGCTATTGTCTACTTTAAATAGGGCAATCTGTTTGCCGTCGACCAGTGCACATACACCGGCGTTGGGCGGAATGTCGTCAATGGAACAAACGGCGGTCCAGTTCATGGTTTCGTCCTTTTTGGTATCGGTCATCGTTAGGCCACAGCAATCAGATCTTTGCCCAGTTCACGTTCTTCGTCGGTCGCGGGTCGGATTTGGCCGCGCTCTTGTACAAAGACCACGTTGTCATCGCCCTGATTACTATTGACGAAACTGCGGAACATTTTGACTTTGTCTTCGTTGTCGATGGTGGTTTTCCACTCGCACTGGTAGGTGCCGATGACATGCGCCATTTCCGCTTCCAGTTCTTCGGCGATGCCCAGTGAGTCGTTAATGATGACGTTTTGCAGATACTCCAGTCCGCCTTCAAGATTGTCCATCCACACACTGGTTCGCTGCAGACGGTCGGCGGTGCGCACGTAAAACATCAGGAATCGATCGATATATTTGATCAGGGTTTCAGTGTCGATATCGGAAGCGAACAGATCTGCATGGCGTGGTTTCATACCACCATTACCGCACACATACAGGTTCCAGCCGTTTTCAGTGGCGATCACGCCAACATCTTTGCTTTGGGCCTCGGCGCATTCACGGGTGCAGCCGGAGACTGCCATTTTAAGTTTGTGAGGTGAGCGCAGCCCTTTGTAGCGATTTTCGATATCGATGGCAGCGCCGACACTGTCTTGTACACCGTAGCGACACCAGGTGGAGCCGACACAGCTTTTAACCGTGCGCAGTGATTTTCCATAGGCGTGGCCAGATTCGAATCCGGCGTCGACGAGTTCTTTCCAGATCAATGGCAGTTGGTCGACGGTGGCACCGAACAGGTCGATGCGTTGGCCGCCTGTAATTTTGGTGTACAGGTTGTATTTCTTGCCGACCTCGCCGAGTACGATCAGTTTGTCGGGCGTGATTTCTCCGCCGGCGACACGCGGAACAATCGAGTAGGTGCCATTTTTTTGCATGTTGGCCAACATGCGATCGTTCGTGTCCTGCAGGCCGGCATGGTCTGCTTCCAGAATGTAGTCGTTCCAGCAGCTTGCCAGAATAGAGGCTGCGGTCGGTTTACAAATATCACAGCCGTGGCCTTTGCCGTGCTTTTCCAGCAGCTCTTTGAAGCTCTTGATCTTGCCAACGCGCACCAGATGGTAGATTTCTTGGCGGGTGTAGGGGAAGTGTTCACACAGGTCTGTATTCACTTCTAGACCAAGTTTAGCCAGCTCCGCGTTCAGCACCTGGCCAACGAGGGCAGTACAACCGCCGCAACTGGTGGCGGCTTTAGTGCAGGCCTTCAGGTCGCCCAGGGTTTGGGTTCCGTCGGCAATGGCGCTGCACAGGTCGCCTTTGGTTACGTTATTGCAAGAACAGATTTGAGCAGATTCAGGCAGGGCATCTACGCCTAGCCCGGCAGCGGCAGCGCCGTCGAGCGAGGGCAGAATCATGGCCTCTGGGTGTTCTGGCAGTGTGATGTCGTTCAGTGCGTACTGCAGCAGTGTGCCATAGTCTTCGGCATCGCCAATCAGTACAGCGCCGAGCACTTTGCTGGCGTCTTCATTAACGACCAGCTTCTTGTAAACTTCCGTCTGCTCGTCGATAAAGGTATAGCACTTGGCACCAGGGGTGTTGGCGTGCGCGTCCCCAATTGAGGCTACGTCCACACCCATCAGCTTTAGTTTAGTGCTCATGTCCGCGCCGAGAAATTGCTTGTCTTCGCCGGTTGCCAGCACATGATCGGCTGCTACGCGAGCCATCTCCCAGCCCGGAGCAATCAGGCCGAAAATGCGGCCGCCCCACAGGGCGCATTCCCCAATGGCATAAATAGAGGGGTCGGAGGTCTGGCAATAGTTGTTGACCACGATACCGCCACGCTCGCCAATCTCGAGCTCAGACTGCCGCGCCAGCTCGTCCTGCGGACGGATGCCGGCAGAGAATACGATTAGATCCGTTTCCAGCTCTTCGCCGTCGGCAAAGCACATTTTGTGGGTGGTGCTGTCGCCATCAATGATTTGTTGTGTGTTTTTGCCGGTGTGAACCGAAACCCCGAGGTCTTCGATTTTCTTGCGCAGGAGTTTGCCACCACCATCGTCTACCTGAACCGCCATAAGGCGAGGTGCAAATTCCACGACGTGGGTTTTTAAGCCAAGGTCGTGTAACGCTTTGGCGGCTTCAAGGCCCAGCAGGCCGCCACCCACTACCGCGCCAATTTTGCCGTTCTGGCTGGCGGCAGTAATGGCCTCAAGGTCTTCAATAGTGCGGTACACAAAGCAGTTGTTGCGGTCGTGACCCGGTACCGGCGGAACGAAGGGGTATGATCCGGTGCCGAGCACGAGCACATCGTACTCAGCCGTAGTGCCGCACTCGGTGCTGACCACCTTGTTGGAACGATCGATGCTGGTAACTTTCTTGCCGCTATATACCACCATGTTCTGGCTTTCGTAAAAGCCTTCTTCAACCATGTTCAAGGATTCAGCTTGTCGGGTTTCAAACCAGGCGGTCAGGTGCACGCGGTCGTAGGCCGGACGTGGTTCTTCACCAAAAATCGTAATGGAAAATTGATCGGCCTTGCCACTCTCGACAAGCGTTTCCAGAAATTGGTGGCCAACGGGTCCGTTGCCCACCAGTACGAGACGTGTTGCTCCGCTCATGCTACTTACCTTTATCCAGTTCTCCCCGAGGTGCGAGGGTCTGTCGCACCGTGTATGCGGAGCGATAAAGCAAGCCATGTGCCAATCATGGTGATCTCAATTTAACTGCATGAATAATATGGTTTTTATTGCAGTGCACCATAAAGGTGACACTCGCGCTGCCCGAGATGGCACCAAAAAGACGCACAGTGCTGGTGCGTCGCCGCTTGCGTGAGCGAATCGGGGGCATTGGCTGCACCGTTAACATCGTTAGCGAACGTGGGGTTAGGTGAAAAAGCCTTGCGGCTCATAGGCTTGGTGATTTTTATTTGTGGTTGGCATAGGCCTTGCTCAAGGCTTCGCAGATACTTAAATCTCTAGCGGAGTCTGTTATGTCTGGCGGTAGTCTCAACCTACTGGATGTGAAGCAAGCTAACATCCGGTTGCTGCATTTATCCTGGTTTGCATTTTTTCTAACGTTCATGGTGTGGTTTAACCACGCACCAATGCTAGCTTCCATTAAGGAGGCTTTTGATCTCACCGGTCAGCAGGTGAAAGCCTTGATGATCTTGAACGTGGCACTCACTATTCCGTCACGCATTGTGATCGGCATGCTGGTTGACCGGTTTGGCCCACGTATCATATATACGATTTTGCTATTGATCGGCGGCGGCCTTTGTCTGGGGTTTGCCTTTGCCAACTCCTACGAAACCATAGCCTTGATGCGATTTCTAATGGGCTTCATTGGCGCCGGTTTTGTTATCGGTATTCGGCTTGTGAGCGAATGGTTTCCTGCGCGGCAGGTGGGCTTGGCTGAGGGCGTTTACGGCGGCTGGGGTAACTTTGGTAGCGCCGCAGCGGCAATGTCTTTGCCTACACTTGCGTTGATCTACGGCGGCGCAGATGGCTGGCGTTACGCTATTGCCACAACGGGTGTTATCGCGATCGTATACGGACTGTTCTTTTACACTCGGGCGCGCAATACACCGAAAGGGTCAACTTACTTCAAGCCGAAAAAGAATGGCGGTCTTGAGGTTACTAGCAAACGCGACCTGTATTTTTATATTGGCATGTGCCTACCCATGTACGCGGCGCTGGCTACATTAACCTGGAAGCTATCACCGGAAAATCTTGGTTTACTCTCGCAAACTGCTACCTATGCTACTTACGCTGTATTGGCGGTAGTGGGTGTTGTGCAGATCAGCCAGATACTGCGGGTTAACTCTCATCTGTTTTCTGATGCGCCGGTACCGGAATTTCAGCGCTACAAGTTCAAGCAGGTTGCTATTCTGAACGTGTCGTATTTTGTAACCTTTGGTTCAGAGCTAGCAGTGGTTTCCATGTTGCCCCTGTTCTTTATGGAAGTGTTTGAGTTGAATGCTGTAAAAGCAGGTCTGTTGGCGTCTGGCTTTGCGTTTATGAACCTGGTGGCGCGGCCGACGGGTGGCTACTTCTCCGATAAATTCGGGCGTCGTAAATCCCTGTCTATTCTGGTTGCGGGGCTGGCAGTGGGTTATATGCTGTTGAGTCAGATAACCTCTGGCTGGCCGATTGTGCTGGCGGTATTGGCAACCATGATGTGTTCCTTCTTCGTGCAAGCCGGTGAAGGCGCCGTGTTTGCGATTGTGCCCCTGGTCAAACGGAGCATGACTGGGCAAATTGCGGGTATGACAGGTGCCTACGGTAACGTGGGTGCGGTAATCTACCTTACAGCGCTTTCGTTTGTGGATTCCTCGTCATTCTTCATGTTGATTGCGGCATCGGCGGCCTTGGTGTTTATTGCGGTGCAATTCCTCGAAGAGCCGCAGGGCCATATGGCAGAAATCAATGACGACGGTTCGGTGGAACTAATTGAAGTTACCTGATTACCCTTAGCGCTATTTTATTCAGCGCGCCGGTGGTCCTGAGAGGATCACCGGCTTTCGCGTTCATAGACAGGAATACATCATGCATCTAGACGGTACGTTGAAATTCACGCTGGGCCAGGCAACCTATGCCGGCATTAAAAGCGAGAATGAAGACAGTATTGGTATTCGTATTCCAGAGGGACATTTGCTAACCACAAAGGGTGCGGTGGCAATTATTGCCGATGGGGTGTCGGCAGCTGAGGCGGGCAAGGAAGCCAGCGATACGTGTGTTACTTCATTCTTGTCAGACTATTTTTCCACACCAGAATCGTGGACAGTTAAAAAGTCCACACAGCAGGTGCTTAATGCTCTGAACCGATGGCTCTATGGACAGGGACAGCGCTTTCTTCAGGCGGAAAAGGGCTATGTATGTACGCTTAGCCTGGTAATTTTCAAAAGTCGGACCGCACATATTTTTCATGTGGGCGATACTCGCGTGTATCGCTATCGCCATGGAGAGCTGGAGCAGCTTACCCGGGATCACGCGACACGCATTAATAAGGAACAATCCTACCTGACCCGTGCGATGGGCCTGGATATGTGGCTCGACGTGGACTATCGCAGTGTCGATATGGAAGCCGGTGACATCTTCCTGCTGACCTCGGACGGTGTTCATGATTTTATCAGCAGGGCTGAGATTAAAGATCGGCTCGGGCATCTCACTGATAACCCCGAGGAAGACTGTAACGCGATGATTACCAGCGCGTTGGAGCATAGCAGTCACGATAACCTGAGCGCACAGATCATCCGGGTGGATGCTCTGCCTGCGGGTGAGGCGGATGATGCTTTTCTCAGGCTGACAGATTTGCCGTTTCCGCCGCCGTTAAATGAGGGCGCTATCGTTGATGGCTTTCAGATTGTGCGCGAATTGCATGCCAGTTCCCGCAGTCAGCTTTACGAAGTGGTTGATACGCGCAGTCGCGAAGGCGCGCGTTATGTAATGAAAACGCCCTCGGTTAATTTCCTGGATGACCCGGCCTATATTGAACGCTTTATCATGGAGAGCTGGATTGGCAGGCGCATCGATTCTCCGAATGTGGTTCGGGTGCTTGAAGATGATAGGGAAAAGAGTTGTCTCTATTATGTGGCGGAATATGTCACGGGGGAGACGCTTGATCATTGGATGAAACGTCATCCAAAGCCTAATATCCACAGCGTCATCGATATAGCAGAGCAGCTAGTGCGCGGCCTTCGTGCTTTTCACCGGCGCGATACTCTGCACCAGGATATCAAGCCCGCTAACATCATTGTCGACGACGACCAACGTGTGACGTTGGTGGATTTCGGATCCTGCTTTGTGGGTGGTATTGCCGAGATTTCCACCGCTTTCGAGCGCGATGACATTCTCGGTACCGCGCAGTACTCCGCCCCAGAACAGATTCTCCGACGCCAGGTTACTGCGGCGGCGGACCAGTTCTCGCTGGCCGTTGTGCTTTATGAAATGCTTACCGGGCAAATGCCTTACGAAGGTCAGCTTGAACGTTGTAACAGTGTTAGCGCCTATGCCCGACTGAACTATATTCCCGCATACCATTACAACCCGCTGGTGCCAGTATGGATGGACGCCAGTATTCGCAAGGCCTTGAGTATTACACCCGAGCTGCGCTATCAGGATATTTCCGAGTTTCTACACGATCTGCAAAACCCCAACAGTGAGTTTATGCAGCAGGTCAGCCGTCCGCTGGCGCAGCGAAACCCCCTGAGGTTTTGGCAGGCAGTGGCTGCGTTGCTTTTTATCACGCAACTGCTGACGCTCGCCGTATTTCTGTAGTTTTCCCTCACTTGGCGCCTGAGCTTCTAGAGCAACGGCATCCGTTTAGTGCGCGGTACGCACCAAAAAGTAAGCGCGTCATTTTTGGATATTGCCTCATTTCGGGGCGCGAGGTGGCTAGGGAAGTCACCGATAGCGCGTAACCCTCGTTTTTAACCGTTTTTCCACGTTATTTGACAGTTTTCGGTACTTGGCACACTAGTTGCTCATAGCTATGTAGTGCACACCTAACGCCTGAAATATGTTGTTTGGAACTGCGAATTTTTGAAATAGCTTCTTGATAGGGGAAAACCGATGAAGAGATCGATGTACACATCGCTGGTGCTCGCTAGTCTGGCCGCGCCAATGCCGACTATGGCGGATAGTCTAACTGACGCAATTACTGGCGGTAAGACGTCGGGCGACTTCCGTTTGCGCTATGAGGAAGTAGACCAGGACAACACCTTGAAAAACGCCTCGGCTCTAACGTTGCGTACGCGCCTTGGATATACCACGGCGGAACTTGAAGGTTTTTCAGCCACGGTCGAAATGGAAGATGTGCGAATTGTCGGTGGGCAAGATTCCTACACCGTTGGGCCTGCGGGTTTTAAGGTTGGCGAGCATTCCGTAGTGGCCGATCCTGAGGTTACTGAGTTAGACCAAGGTTTTGTGAAGTACAAAAAGGGTATGTTTACAGCTAAGGTTGGTCGTCAGGTTATCACATACGATGGTCATCGATTTGTGGGGCATGTTGGTTGGCGCCAGGATCGACAGACTTTTGACGCTGCACGTTTTGACCTGAAGCCAATGGAAGGTGTGAGTCTAAGTTATGCCTACCTAGATCAGCGCAACCGTATTTTTGCCGAGGCGGCTGACTTCGATTCCAAGGATCACTTGCTCAATGCCGCTATCGATACGCCTATCGGTAAGCTGGTGGTGTACAGCTATATGCTGGAGGTTGACAATGGAACCGATAACGCGCGCGATACAGTGGGGGCAAGTCTCAGCGGTGGCGTGGATGTTGGGAAGGCGAAGCTTCTCTATACCGTTGAATTGGCCAGTCAGGAGTTTGAGGCCGGTGCAATAGATCGCGATGCGGATTACAGCCTGATAGAAGGTGGCGTAAGCGTTTCCGGTATCACGGGTAAAGTTGGGGTGGAAACGCTGGGTTCTGATGACGGCCTTTATGGTTTTACCACCGAGTTGGCAACACTGCATAAATTCAATGGTTGGGCGGATATGTTTCTGGGGACACCAGCAACTGGTTTGGTGGACAGTTATGTCTCCGTTAGCGGAAAACTGCTCGGCGGCGGCTGGTCTGTCACCTACCACGATTTTACCGCCGATGAAGATACGCCCACGCTCGACAACTACGGTTCGGAGCTTGATATCTCCTACGCCCGTAAGTTTGGTAAAAACTACAATGCCGGCGTGAAATATGCCGACTACAGTGCAGACGACTTGTTTGTGGATACCAAGAAACTTTGGGTTTGGGTTGGTCTGAGTTTCTGAGGAAGGGAGTTCTCTACGTTGGCCCGCGATTGCGGGCTTTTTTTTGCGTGTCGGCTGGCAAGCAAGCCGGGCTGAGACATGGTGGGGTTGTCCTGTATGGTATGGCACCGTAGCTTGCTCTGGCTTTTCGTATCAGTGCAGCGATGTGAGTTGCTTGCAGTGATATGTGGAATAGTGCTGCCTGACGTCTGGTGCTACCATGCCGTGATCTCAGACTAACCGGACAACCATGCACATACACATACTAGGCATTTGTGGCACGTTTATGGGCGGCGTTGCGCTGCTGGCTCGGGAGTTGGGCCATACTGTCACCGGCTCTGATGCCAACGTCTACCCTCCCATGAGCACACAGTTAGAAGAACAGGGCATTGCCCTAATGGTAGGCTATGATCCGGCGCACCTTGAGCCGACACCGGATTTGGTTATCGTGGGTAACGCGCTGTCGCGGGGCAACCCGGCCGTTGAGCACGTGTTAAATCGCGCTATTCCGTATATCTCGGGTCCGCAGTGGCTGGGCGAGCAATTTCTTCAGGGGCGCTGGGTGGTTGCTTGCGCCGGCACCCACGGTAAAACCACCACCAGTAGTATGGTCGCCTGGATTCTGGAAAATCTGGGCTATGAGCCAGGCTTTCTGATTGGTGGAATACCCGGTAATTTTGGCTTGTCTGCGCGCGGCGGCGGTGGCCGGTTTTTTGTCATTGAGGCCGATGAATACGATACTGCTTTTTTTGATAAGCGCTCAAAATTTGTTCACTACCGCCCGCAAACGGCTGTGCTGAATAACCTGGAATTTGATCACGCCGACATTTTTCCCGATCTTGCGGCCATACAGCGCCAGTTTCATCATCTGGTGCGCACCGTGCCCGGTATCGGGCGGATTATCGTGCCTGAGGGCGACACAGCGTTGGCCGAGGTGCTGGCGAAGGGGTGTTGGAGCGAGCAGGTGCAGGTGGGAGACGCCGGTGGGCAGGCACAGTGGCAGGCTGAACCTCTGGCGGACGACCACTCCCATTTTCGGGTCACCCACAAGGGCCAGCAGGCCGAGCTGCAGTGGTCATTGACGGGGCGACACAATATGTACAACGCCCTGGCTGCGATTGCGGCAGCGCACCACGTGGGTGTAACACTGGCGGACGCGGTAATGTCGCTGGCGTCATTTGCGGGTGTTAAGCGGCGCATGGAGTTGCGCGGTACGCCCTCTGGTGTTGCGGTGTACGACGATTTTGCACATCACCCGACAGCGATTTCATCTACTTTGGATGGCTTGCGTAAGAAGGTGGGCGACGCGCGCATTTTTGCCGTGATCGAACCTAGATCCAACACCATGCGTTTGGGACAGCATCGTGCAGCGCTGGCAACGTCAACTGCGATGGCGGATGAAGTGTTTTGGTTTGCGCCGACCGATCTGGATTGGTCGCTCGATGATGTGATCGCGCAATCGCCAGTTCCGGCGGCTGTGCTTGGCAATATCGACGAGATTGTGGCGCGTTTGCGTGAGCGCGTGTGCTCGGGTGATCATGTGGTGATTATGAGTAATGGCGGTTTTGGCGGTATACACCAGAAGCTTCTGGATACGTTGGCGGATTAAATAGGCATGGTGGAAAACGTAAAACGGGTAACACTGGCCATGACGGGCGCTTCTGGCGCGCCCTACGGATTGCGCCTGCTCGAATGTCTGCTGGCGCAGGGTGTTGAAGTACATTTTATGATATCGAAAGCGGCGCTGATGGTGGTAGCCATGGAAACCGAGCTGGCGCTACCTGACAAAACTGGACCATTGGCTAAAAAATTGCGTGAACAGTTTGCTGTTGATGCGTCGCAACTGCGGGTCTACGGTCGCGAAGAATGGACCGCCCCCGTTGCCTCTGGGTCAGGCGCCCCGTCAGCGATGGTGATCTGCCCATGCAGTACCGGCACACTGTCGGCGATTGCCACAGGCGCCAGTAATAACTTGATTGAACGCGCGGCGGACGTAGCCCTCAAAGAGCGGCGGCAGCTTATCCTGGTGCCTAGGGAGTCGCCGCTATCGAGTGTTCATTTGCAAAATATGCTTACGCTCAGTCAGGCCGGGGTAACGATCATGCCGGCCAGCCCGGGGTATTATCACAAGCCGGTTTCGGTGGGCGAGATGGTGGACTTTATGGTTGCCCGGGTGCTGGATCACCTTGGGCTGGCGCAAACCCTGATTCCCCGATGGGGCGAGTAAGGCGGCACCGCCAAAGTAGGGGATGGCCTACAAGGGGATTGCCAGATGGGCATTCTCCTGCGATAACGCACAGCGCAAGGCCTGCACTGCAGGCGCACAATAATAGTTGGGGAGTTTGAATGAGCAGTGTATTTATGGGCTTCTATGAGCGGGTTGTGATGCGACGACCGGGATTGATTTTACTGGTCGTAGCCGTTCTCATTGGCGGCCTGGCGAGCTTTTTGCCGAACCTCAAGCTCGATGCTTCTTCTGATTCTCTGGTATTGGAGGGCGATAAGTCGCTCAAGTTTTACCGGGAAATCAGTAAGCGCTTCGCAACCGAAGATTTTCTGCTGGTGGTATATCAGCCCGATGGGGAGCTGATGTCTGATCACTCTTTGCAAGAGATCGGCCGTTTGCGTGATGAGCTGGCAGCCTTGCCAGCGGTATCGTCGGTTGTATCCATCCTCGATGTGCCCCTGCTGGATAGTCCCCGGGTGAGCCTCACCGATGTTGCGGGTGGCCGGATTCCCATGCTCAAGCACGAGGATACCGACCGCGAACTGGCGCTGCAGGAACTGTCCAGCAGCCCCTTGTATAAATCCCTGCTTACCAGTGCCGATGCCACCACCACGGGCCTGCAGGTCAATATAAAACGCGATGAAACCTACCAGCGTCTGCTGGAGAATCGCGAAAGCCTGAAGGAAAAACGTGCAGAGCAGGGCCTGACAGCGCTGGAAGAGCGTGAGCTGGAGGTGGCCGAGCAGGCGTTCCAGGACTACCTGCCCACTGCTCAGGCGGCGATGACGGAGCTGGTGGCCAGTGTGCGGTCGATTCTCGACCGTTATCGCGATGATGCCACCCTGTATCTCGGCGGGGTGCCAATGATTGCCGCGGATATGATTGCCTTTGTGCAGAGCGATCTGGTGGTTTTTGGCACTGGAATTATTCTGTTTATTGTCTTTCTTCTGGTGGTCATTTTTCGCAGCGTGATCTGGACGCTGCTGCCGCTGGCAACGTGCGTGCTGTCGGCGCTGTTTATGCTGGGCTTGCTGGCCATGCTTGATTGGCGGATGACCGTCATTTCATCCAATTTTGTCGCCCTGTTGTTGATTATTACGTTGTCGATTTCCATCCATCTGGTTGTCCGTTACCGGGAGCTGGCGGCGAATCATCTGGACTGGGATCAGCGAACGCTGGTGGCAGAAACGGTGGGTCAAATGGCCAAGCCCTGTTTCTACACTGCATTGACGACGCTGGTGGCGTTTATGTCGCTGGTGGTCAGTGGTATTCGTCCGGTTATCGATTTTGGCTGGATGATGACCATCGGTGTGGTGGTGGCATTAGTGCTGACCTTTATCGTGCTGCCCTGTGTGCTGTTGTTGCTGAAGCAGCCCCTGCGAAGCCGCGATGCGGACAACAGCAAAGGCTTTACCCTGCGGTTTGCGGCAGTGGCCGAGCATCACGCCGCAACCATTGCACTGGTGGCGGGCGTATTGCTGGTGACCAGCCTGTGGGGCATCAGTCGGTTGGAGGTGGAGAACCGGTTTATCGATTATTTCGATGAGAGCACGGAAATATACCAGGGTATGGAAATTGTTGATGCCAAACTGGGGGGTACCATTCCGCTGGATATCATCATCAACGCGCCTAAGATTGAGCCTCAGGAAAGTGACGAATTCAGTGATGATTTTGCCGACGATTTCAGCGACGACTTTGGTGATGACTTCGGCGATGATTTTGGCAGCAGTGCGGCGCCTGCTTCTCACTGGTTTACGATTGCCGGGTTGGAGCGCATAAAGTCCGTTCACGATTATGTAGATAGCCTGGATGAAACCGGCAAGGTCTTGTCGCTCGCCACGCCCTATGAGCTGGTGAAAATGATCATGGGCGACGATATTGATGACCTTCAGCTGGCGCTGGTGGAAAAATCTCTGCCGGCGGACATCAAGCAGATTGTGGTCGATCCCTATCTGGCGAAAGAAACGGACCAGGCGCGCATTTCCGTGCGGGTTATGGAAACCAGTCATACCCTTAAGCGGGCTGAGTTGTTAGAGCAAGTTCGCAACCATCTTGTTGAAGACATGGGATTTGCGGAAGATCAGGTGCAATTGACTGGCATGTTGGTGCTTTACAACAATATGTTGCAGAGCCTTTATAAATCCCAAATCTTGACTTTGGCGGCGGTATTCGTCGCCATACTGGTGATGTTTCTGGTGCTGTTCCGATCATTGAGTCTGGCGCTGATTGCACTGGCGCCCAATATGCTGGCGGCGGGGCTGGTGCTGGGGGGTATGGGACTGTTTGGCATTCCGCTGGATATGATGACCATTACCATTGCCGCTATCACCGTGGGTATTGGTGTGGATCATGCCATCCATTATGTGCATCGCTTTCGCACCGAATTTCCCAAGGATCGCAATTACCTGGCCACCATGTACCGCTGCCACGGCAGTATCGGCAAGGCCATGTACTACACCTCGGTGATCATCATTTTTGGCTTCTCCATTCTGGCGTTGTCCAACTTCACCCCGAGCATTTATTTCGGTTTATTGACCGGTGCGGCCATGTTGGCGGCCCTGATGGGTTCGATGCTGCTATTGCCACGCCTTATTATTTTCTTTAAACCGCTGGGCAAGGGCGAGCATGGCTGATACAGAACTCGCGCTGTTCCCACTGGGAACCGTATTGCTGCCGGATGGGCGCCTGTCGCTGCAGATTTTTGAGCAGCGCTATCTGGCTCTGGTGCGAGATGCCATGAAAGGTCAGCGGGAGTTTGGCATTGTACTGCTTACGCAGGGCCGTGAAGTGGATCGCCCTGGGGTAAATACGCGCTTTGAATCAACAGCGGTCACCGCACGAATTGTGGACTGGGATTCGCTGCCCAATGGCTTGCTGGGTATCGTGGTTGAAGGGGAGCGCCGCTTCAGTATCGGCAATGCGAGGCAACAAGCCGACGGCCTGTGGCTGGCCGACGCCACCTTCTGGGACGAAGAGCCCTATGTGCCGCTCCCGGAAGAGCACGCTGAGTGGACCGAGTTGCTGCAGCGTCTGGCGGAGCACCCCCACGTGCAGCGACTTGGCATTGACGTGGAAACCCGCGATGCCACCCGCCTGAGCAACCAGCTGGCGCAACTCTTGCCCTTGCCAGAGGCAGACCGCTACACGCTGCTGACCCTGCGTGACCCGATAGACCGGCTCGATGCTATCCACGAATTGCTGCTGAAGTACGAAGAGTAGCAACTCGGGCCTTCTGGGCATGGTAATGACGTTGTCGGCGTGTTCCCGCTATAATGCCCGGCTTGATTTTCCACGCTTTCAGGAACACATGACTATTCAGGACTCCGAGATAAAGAGCGGCACGGTGCAGGATGCGATGATCGCCATGGGCCGGCAGGCGCGCGCAGCGTCGCGGATCATGGCCGCTGTGGGCACTGCCGAGAAGAACGCGGCTCTGTTGGCGATAGCTGAGGCGGTCGATGCTGCGCGCGCTGCAATTGCCGAGGCCAACGCCAAAGATCTGGCTGCGGGTCGGGACAGCGGTCTGGACGACGCGCTGCTGGACCGTCTGGAGCTCACGCCGGCGCGTATCGACGGGATGATCGAGGGGCTGCAACAGGTCGCGGCCTTGCCTGATCCGGTGGGTGAAATCAGTGAATTGAACTATCGGCCAAGCGGCATTCAGGTGGGCAAAATGCGCGTGCCGCTGGGTGTTGTCGGCATTATTTATGAATCTCGACCTAATGTGACGGCAGAAGCGGCCAGTCTTTGCCTGAAGTCGGGCAACGCGGCTATTCTGCGCGGAGGTTCGGAAGCCATCCACTCCAATCAGGCGATTGCCGAATGTCTTCGCGCGGGGCTGGCCAAGGCGGGACTGCCGGAAACTGCAGTGCAGGTGGTCGCCACGACAGATCGCGCAGCAGTTGGTGCCCTGATTACCATGCCCGAGTTTGTGGACGTGGTGGTTCCGCGCGGCGGCAAGGGCTTGATCGAGCGTATCTCCCGCGATGCCACCGTGACCGTGATTAAACATCTCGATGGTATCTGTCACGTCTATATTGATGACGACGCCGATGCAGACAAGGCGCTGGCTATAGCCGTTAACGCCAAAACCCACCGCTACGGCACCTGCAATACGATGGAGACCCTGCTGATTGCGCAGAGTCGTGCTCAGGCATTGTTGCCGGTGATCGCACAGCAGATGCAAGAAAAAGGGGTGGAATTGCGCGGTTGCGAGCGCTCCTGTGCGCTGGTGCCGGCGATGGCTGCGGCGGAGGAGAGCGACTGGGCGACGGAATATCTGGCGCCAATTCTGGCCGTACGTGTGGTAGATGGGCTGGATGAGGCTATCGAGCACATCAACCGCTGGAGCTCCCAGCACACCGATGCCATTGTCACGGAAAACTACAGCAAATCGCGGCGTTTTCTGCGCGAGGTGGATTCCAGCTCGGTAATGATCAATGCTTCCACCCGTTTTGCCGATGGATTTGAGTACGGACTGGGGGCTGAAATTGGTATTTCCACCGACAAAATACACGCTCGTGGCCCGGTTGGCCTCGAAGGTTTGACGTCGCAGAAGTACATCGTGTTTGGCGACGGTCACATTCGCCAGTAGCATGTTTGCACTCACGTGAACTTACCGGCGATCGCAATTCTGGGTGGAACCTTTGACCCGGTTCATATCGGACATGTGCGCAGCGCGCAGGAGCTGTGCCATCGGCTCGGCCTGAATCAGTGTTTGCTGGTACCCTGTCATTTGCCGCCCCATCGTGAATCCCCGCAATCCAGCGCCGACCATCGCCTGCAAATGGTGGAGTTGGCCGTGGCGGGAATTGACGGCCTGGCGGCCGATGATCGCGAATTGCGCCGCAGCGGCCCATCCTATACGGTCGACACACTGGCTGAAATACGGGCGGAACAGGGCGCAGCCGTCAGCGTGAATTTTGTCATGGGGTCTGATGCCTACAACAATCTGCACACCTGGAGTCGCTGGCAATCGCTGTTTGAGTTTGCCAATGTGGTGGTGATGCATCGCGATGGTTTTCGCGAAACGCCTGTTCCAGAAGTGAGGGACTACGCGGCCACGCGCCTGGTAGACCCGGCGCGGTTGAAGGATATTTCTCATGGCGCGATGGCTCACGTCGCGCTGACGCCTTGGCCTCAATCCGCCACCCAGGTTCGAGAGTACCTTCAGCGTGGCGTAATTCCCGGCGATTCGCTGCCCGCAGGCGTCGCCGACTATATCAAGCAACACCGACTTTATTTTGGTGAACCGGAGAATGCAGACAAAGCATGAAATCTGAGCAATTGGTCAATCTGGTCAAAGAGGCCCTGGACGACGTCAAGGCACGGGACATTGTGGCGCTCGACGTGCGCGCAATGACCGGTGTGACCGACTATATGGTGGTGGCCAGTGGCACGTCCAATCGTCATGTGAAGTCACTTGCCAACAACGTGATCGTTGAGGCGAAGCAGGCTGGTGTTCAGCCCCTGGGTATGGAGGGCGAAACGGTGTCTGAATGGGTATTGGTGGACTTTGGCGACGTGGTGGTTCATGTCATGCTGCCCGAGGCGCGAACCTTTTACGATATTGAGCGGTTGTGGTCAGTGCCCGCCGGCGGTGACAGCGGGAATGCGAATTAAATTGCTGGCCGTGGGCACCCGCATGCCTGACTGGGTGGAAGCGGGGGTCAACGAGTATCGCAAACGGCTGCCTGCAGAGTTCAGTCTGGAAATTCAGGAAATAGCTCTGGCCAAGCGTGGCAAAAATCCCGATATCAAACGCGCCAAAGCGCAGGAGGCTCAAGCCCTGCTTAAAGCGGTGGCCAAAGACGATGTGCTGGTGGCGCTCGATGTGACCGGCCGGGCGATCAGTACTGATATGCTGGCGAAAACGCTTAACGAGTGGCATATGGATGGCCGCAATCTGAGTCTGTTGGTTGGCGGCCCCGATGGCCTCGACGATGTGTGTCTGAAGCAGGCGCGCGAACGCTGGTCGCTGTCGGCCATGACGCTGCCTCACCCTCTTGTGCGGGTAATGCTGGCCGAGCAGATTTATCGCGCCTGGAGTATCCTTCAGGGCCATCCCTATCATCGCTGACAGATAATAAATTTAATGGCGCATCCGGATCCACTGAAAGACCCCAATACCGAGCGCAGGTTATTCCGCCATCGCTATCTGGTGATGGCGGCGTTTATGGTGGGCATGTTGTCGATCATCGTCAGCCGTTACTTCTATCTGCAGGTGATCAAGCACGACGTCTATCAGGTGCAGTCCGACAGAAACCGCATTCAGCTACAGCCCATCGCACCCAAGCGCGGCCTTGTCTACGACCGCAACGGAGTTCTGGTGGCAGAGAATATCCCCAGCTACAGTCTGGTGATCATCAAGGAGCGGGTACCGGATCTGGAGCAGACGCTGCGTGATCTGGCGCAGCTGGTGGACATCGACGAAGATGATATTCGCAAGTTCAAGCGACGCCTTGGCCACCGTCGCCCCTATCAGGCCGTGCCGCTCAAGCTGCAGCTCAATGAGATGGACATCGCCCGCCTAGCGGCCAACCGCTATCGTCTGCCGGGTGTGGATATCGATGCACAGTTAGTGCGCAACTATCCGCACGGGCCGCTACTGGCACATGTATTGGGCTATGTCGGGCGAATCAATGAGCGAGAACTGGATGAAATCGACACGGTCAACTACAGCGCCACGAACTATATAGGCAAGCTGGGCGTTGAACATTTTTACGAAAAATCCCTGCACGGTACCGTGGGCTATCAGAATGTGGAAACCAATGCCCGTGGCCGTGTGTTACGCATTCTCGAGCGTCACCCGCCTTTGCCCGGCGCTGATCTGAAACTCAATATTGATATCGATCTGCAGCGCGTAGCTCACGAAGTGTTGGGCAGCGAACGTGGCGCGATCGTTGCCATAGACCCTGCGGACGGTGGTGTGCTGGCGATGGTGAGTACGCCGAGCTACGACATCAACCTTTTCGTCAATGGCATTAGCAGCAAGGATTACAAGGTATTAAGGGAATCGCCCGATTTGCCTCTGTTTAACCGCACGCTGCAGGGCCAGTATCCGCCGGGATCCACTCTCAAACCGGTGTTCGGTCTGGGTGGTCTGCACTATGGCACTGTTACCCGACGCACTGCGGTTTACGATCCGGGCTGGTACAAACTGCCCAATGAAGAGCGGCTTTACCGAGACTGGAAAACCGGGGGGCATGGCCATCGGATTGCGCTTCACCAAGCGATCGTTGAATCCTGCGACGTATATTTCTACGACCTTGCCTACAACATGGGTATCGACCGCATCCACGAATTCGGGCAGCGTTTCGGCTTGGGTGAGCTGACCGGCATCGACAGCGATAACGAGCGCTCAGGTCTGCTGCCTTCGCGGGATTGGAAGCGCGCGGTGAAAGGTTCGCACTGGTTTCCCGGTGAGACTCTGAACGTTGGCATCGGCCAGGGGTTCATGCTGACCACCCCCATGCAGTTAGCGGTCGCCACGGCTGTGCTGGCCAATAAAGGTGAGCGCAAGGTGCCGCGTATTGTGCGCGCCATCAATGACCACCCGGTGCAGGCGCCATTGTTGCCGCGGGTGGAGGTTGCCGACGAAAGTGACTGGGATTATGTGCTGGCGTCTATGGAGGATGTGGTGCACAGCGTGAAAGGCACGGCCAAAAATATTGCCCCGGGCCTGGATTACCGTATTGCCGGAAAGACCGGTACCGCGCAGGTGGTGGGTATTGTGTCCCATGAACATTATGATCCGGCTCAGGTTGAAAAGCGCAAACGTGACCACGCATTGTTTGTTGGGTTCGCGCCGGCGGATAACCCGCGTATTGCGCTGGCAGTGATTGTGGAAAATGGCGAAGCTGGCGGTCGTGTTGCGGCCCCTATAGCGCGGCAGGTGTTTGACGCTTACCTGCGTCCGGAGACGGTTAAAGGTAAGACTATCGAGCCGGTAAAAGTGCGTGGTGAACTGACGGCGGTGCCGAAGGAGGAGGTGTGAGCCACTCGGACTTTATCCGCCAGCTGCCGCGCGATCATCACGCCCGTCAGGTGCAGCGCGGTATTTTGCAACGACTGCGACTCGATCTGAGTCTGTTGGTGTTACTGTTGGTGGTGACGGGGTTTGGGCTGGCGATTCTCTACAGCGCCAGCGATGGCAGTAGTGCGACCGTAGCCCGCCAGGCGCGCTTCCTGCTGATCGGCTACGTCGTCATGTTTGCTGTCGCGCAGGTACATATCGAGAATATCAAACGCTATGCCCCGCCAGCCTATGCGGGTGGAATACTGTTGTTGCTGGCGGTGGAGTTTATGGGCGACGGGGCCAAAGGGGCGCAGCGTTGGCTGAATCTGGGTGGTTTCCGCTTTCAGCCATCGGAAATCATGAAGCTGGTTTTACCCATGACGCTGGCCTGGTATTACGCGGTGCGGCCATTGCCGCCCCGGTTCAAATATGTGGCAATCGGACTGCTGTTGCTGATGGTGCCCTGCTTGCTCATTGCCCGGCAGCCCGATCTGGGAACGTCCATCATTATTGGCTCCTCCGGGGTCTTTGTACTGTTTCTGGCGGGGCTGGGCTGGCCCATCATATTCAGTGGGTTCGGGTTGTTGGTGGCTGCGGCATGGCCGGTTTGGGAATTCGTGCTGCACGACTACCAGCGCGGCCGGATACTGACCATGTTGAACCCGGAGCGTGACAAGCTGGGCGCCGGCTGGAATATCATTCAATCGCAAACCGCCATTGGTTCTGGCGGCGTCAATGGCAAGGGCTGGATGCTGGGTACTCAGTCGCACCTGGATTTTCTGCCGGAGAGCCATACCGACTTCATTGTGGCGGTATTGGCCGAGGAGTATGGCCTGCGTGGGGTGCTGGCCCTGTTGCTGCTCTACATTCTGTTGATCTTACGGGGCTCCTGGATTGCCATGAATGCCAAACATAGCTTTGGACGCCTGCTGGCGGGGAGTATTACGCTTACTTTTTTTGTCTATGTGTTTGTGAATATGGGGATGGTGTCCGGATTGCTGCCGGTGGTTGGTGTACCCTTGCCGCTGGTGAGTCAGGGCGGTACGTCGCTAGTGACGCTGATGATCGGATTTGGCATTCTAATGAGCATTCGCGCTGATGAGCGTTTTATTCACCAGTAGCGCACTGTAGAAATGCGCGGCAATATCATTAACCGTCTTGCTTAACGTATAACACTAAGGTTGTAACATGCGAAAACCCCTTTGTACCCTCGTGCTGGCCCTATTGATGAGCCCGCTCGCGGCTGTTGCGAGTTACCTGGATCACGAGCTGGCGGGCGAATTTACCGACCGGATGGTGAAAACACACGGTTTTGAGCGAGCTGAGATAGAAAAGCTGCTGGCTGAAGCAGAGCGCAAGCAATCCATTCTTGATGCCATCTCGCGCCCGGCTGAGCGCACACTGGAGTGGAAGGATTACCGCAAAATTTTTATCCAGGAGTCGCGCATTAGTCAGGGTGTCGAATTCTGGAATACCCACCGCGATACCCTGAAAAGGGCGCAGCAGCAGTACGGTGTTCCGCCGCAGGTGATCGCCGCCATTATTGGAGTCGAAACCCGTTACGGCCGCCATATGGGCAGCTACCGGGTGGTAGATGCGCTGGCGACCCTGGGCTTTGACTACCCGCGCCGCAGCAAATTCTTTTCCAAACAGCTTGAAGAGTTCCTGCTAATGACTCGGGAGCAGGGGCTTGATCCGCTGGCGATGACCGGCTCCTATGCCGGTGCCATGGGCTTTGGGCAGTTTATTCCCAGCAGCTATCGCAGCTTTGCAGTCGACTTTGACGGCGATGGCGTGGCCGATATTGTGAACAATCCGGTGGATGCGATTGGCAGTGTTGCCAATTACATCGCCAAGCACGACTGGCGCCCGAACGCGCCGGTCGCGCTGAGTGCCTTTGTGGCCAAAAACCACGACGCACAGGTGTTTGACGAGGGTCTTAAACCGAAATACACGGTTGCTGAACTGAAAAGCAAGGGTGTGGGCGCCTATGCGGATCTGGACGGTAAGGCAAAAGCCAGCGCCATTCGCTTTATCGGCGACTCTGGCGAGGAGTACTGGCTGGGGATGCACAATTTTTACGTGATTACCCGCTATAACCACAGTTCAATGTACGCGATGGCTGTGTACCAGTTGAGCCAGCTGATTGAGCAGCGTTACGGTCAATGAGTGCAGTTCGTACAGCGCTGGCCCTGTTGCTGGCAAGTTTGCTGGGAGCCTGTTCCTGGTTGGGCTCGGATTCGTCGACGGCAAGCGCCCCTAAACAGTGGCCGGCCCAGGACGGTGCGCCGACAAAACAGCTTGATCCGGATCAAATAGCCGATGCGGTGCCGCGTCCCGAGGTAATCACGGCGCGCGGTAATACCAGCCCCTATGTGGTGTTCGGGCGCCGCTACGAATTGATGACCGACTACCAGGGTTATCGAGAACGGGGCATTGCCTCCTGGTATGGCACCAAGTTTCACGGCCGGCTGACGTCCAATGGGGAAGTGTACGACCTCTACAAGATGACAGCGGCCCACAAAACCCTGCCAATTCCGGTGTATGTGGAAGTGACTAACCTGAACAACGGTCGTCGAGCCATTGTCCGGGTAAACGATCGCGGACCGTTCCACGATGACCGGGTCATCGATCTCTCCTATGCGGCTGCCGTCAAGCTGGGCTTTGCAGACAAGGGCACGGCGCCAGTGGAAATCAGGCTCATTGATCTGGATAATAACCGGCTTGCGGCGGGCAAGAGCACTGGCGCCAAACCCAAGGCTGTGCCGCGTTATTTTCTGCAGGTCGGCGCTTTCCAGGTAAAGGGAACGGCGCTGCAGCTGCAGTCTGAGCTGGCCGCTCGCCACAATTTGCCGGTCCATGTCAGCCCCAGTCGGGGTGAACCGGCCTTCCATCGCGTGCGGGTTGGCCCTTTTACCGACTACCTGGAAGCGGAACGGGTGCGTCGTGAGCTGCACAGTAACAACTACGGACTGGCTTCCATCGTCACCGAAGACGGTAAACCTTGAATAAAACTGGATGAAAATGCGTTATATAAAACTGCTTCTGAGCTTTTTAATCGTGCTGACGCCACTCGCCGCGACAGCACAGCCGGCACTAATTCCCGCGCCGCCCCAGCTGGCGGCGAAATCGTGGATTCTGATGGATGCCAACAGCGGCGAGGTGATCACAGAGCATAATGCCGATGAGCGTCTGCCGCCGGCCAGCCTGACCAAGCTGATGACCAGCTATGTATTGTCTTACTGGCTCGAAAACGGTCAGGTGTCCAACGATGATATGGTCACCGTCAGCAAGAATGCATGGGCTCAGAACCCAATCTTTAACGGCTCCTCGCTGATGTGGATTGAGGTGGGCAAGCAGGTGTCGATTGGTGAGCTGCATCGCGGAATTGTTGTTTCGTCTGGCAATGATGCCTGCGTAGCGGTGGCGGAATACATCGCCGGCAGTGAAGCGTCGTTTGCGCAGGTAATGAACCAGCATGCCGTGCGCCTGGGCATGAAAAACAGCCACTTTGTGAACTCTCATGGCCTGCCGGATGACGATCACTACTCGTCGGCGCGGGATATGGCGATTCTGTCTCGCGCCATTCTAGACTACCCCGCCGAATACGATCTCTACAAAGAGAAGGAGTTCACCTACAACGGCATTCGCCAGACCAATCGCAATCGCCTGTTGTGGAGTGATCCCAGTGTTGACGGTCTGAAAACCGGCCATACAGATGCCGCGGGCTATTGTCTGGTGTCTTCTGCCGAGCGCGAGGGTATGCGGCTGATTTCGGTGGTGATGGGCACCAAGAGTGAGTCCGCCCGCGAGCGTGAAACCCAGCGCCTGCTGGCCTACGGCTTCCGCTTTTTTGAAACACATCACCTTTATACGGCTGGAACTGAACTGAGTAAAACCCGGGTCTGGAAAGGGGCTGCCGATGAGGTGTCTCTCGGGGTGAAAGAGGAGGTTTTCCTGACCATTCCGCGCGGCCAGCACGATCAGCTGGACGCCACGCTTAGTGTCGACGAGGTGCTGACAGCACCTATCCGCGAAGGTCAGGAATACGGTGAGCTGGTGGTTTCGCTGGACGGCAAGGAACTGGTGCGTTCTCCACTCATAGCCTTGCAAGATGTTGAGCAGGGTGGTTTGGTCAAGCGCTTGTGGGACGCCATTGTGTTGTTTGTACTCAACCTGATTGGTCAGAAATGAGCGAGCCCGAAGCCCCTAAAATCGAGTTTCCCTGTGCATACCCCATCAAAGTGGTGGGGGACGCGCTGCCGGATTTCAGGGCCATGGTGCTCGACATTCTAGTGGAGTACTGCGGCCCCATCGATGACAAGGATGTGAGTGTTCGCGCCAGCCGGACCGGCAAATTTTCTTCCGTGAGTGTCACTATCACGGCAACTGGTGAACGCCAGTTGCAGGCTATTCACGAAGCGCTAAAGGCAACTGGCCGCGTGCAGATGGTTTTGTAGTGGTGAGCCGTGTCGCGCCTTCCGCGCTGACCGTGCGCTGGCTGGGGCAGTGTGAGTACACACCTACCTGGCGTGCCATGCAGGCCTACACCGATCAGCGTAACGCTGACAGCGCCGATGAGCTGTGGTTATTGCAGCACCCGCCTGTATTTACCCAGGGGCAGGCCGGCAAGGCCGAGCATGTGCTGGCTCCCGGCAATATACCGGTGGTACAAGTAGACCGCGGTGGTCAGGTGACCTACCACGGGCCGGGTCAGCTGGTAGGCTACGTGCTGGTTGATTTGCGTCGGCTCGGAATTGGCGTGCGTCAGCTGGTGACCACGATTGAGCAGTCAATCGTCGATCTGTTGGCAGAGTTCGGGGTTAAAGCCGCGCCCAGAGCCGATGCGCCCGGTGTTTACCTCGAATCGGGGGCCAAGATAGCCCAGCTGGGGCTGCGCGTACGGCGTGGTTGTACCTTCCACGGTCTGAGTCTCAATCTCGATATGGATCTGTCGGTTTTTCAGCGGATCAACCCCTGCGGTCATGTGGGCATGGCGGTGACTGATCTTGCACACACCCTCGCCAAACCAATTGACCAGGACGGCGTAGCCCAGCGTCTGGCTGAGATATTTCAGGCTGCTCTGGGTTATTCCGACAGCAATCACGTGTACAATGCTGGGTTTCCCTGCGGTTCAAAGGCACACAATGACTGAACAAACCGACAACGCACCGACGGCCAAACGCGCCAAGGGTCGGCCAGCGCCGCGCCCGGTGGTTCAGGGCGAGAAATTGCGTGGTGCGGATAAAGTTGCCCGTATCCCGGTCAAGGTTATCCCAACCACTGAACTGCCTGTTAAACCCGACTGGCTGCGGGTGCGGATTCCGGCAAGCCCGGAAATTTCACGTATCAAAAGCGTTCTACGCCGTCACAAGTTGGCTTCAGTGTGTGAAGAAGCGCAGTGCCCGAACCTGGGTGAGTGCTTTAGCGGCGGCACAGCGACCTTTATGATCATGGGTGAAATTTGCACGCGGCGCTGTCCCTTCTGTGATGTGGCGCATGGTCGCCCCAATGCGCTGGACGAAAACGAGCCACGTGAGCTGGCGGCAGCCATCGCTGAGATGCAGCTTAAGTATGTGGTGATCACCTCAGTCGATCGCGATGACCTTAAGGATGGTGGCGCTGATCACTTTGCCCAGTGTATTCGCGAAACCCGTGCTCGAACACCTGGTATCCGCATTGAGGTACTCGTGCCGGATTTTCGCGGGCGAATGGATATTGCCCTGGATATTCTGGCTTCCGAACCACCGGATGTGTTTAATCACAACCTCGAGTCCGTACCCAGTCTGTACAAAAAAATCCGCCCCGGTTCTGACTATCAATGGTCTCTGGACCTGCTCAAGCGCTACAAGGAGCGCCGCCCTGAGGTGCTGACCAAATCAGGTTTGATGTTGGGCCTTGGTGAAACCCCTGAAGAGTTAATTCAGGTAATGCGCGATATGCGTGCGCATGATATCGACATGATTACGCTTGGCCAGTACCTGCAGCCCAGTCGCGATCACCTGCCGGTGGATCGGTTTGTCACGCCAGAAGAGTTTGACGAGTTCGGCCGGATTGCTGAAGAGCTTGGCTTTAAAAGTGTTGCCAGTGGTCCGTTGGTTCGCTCGTCCTATCATGCCGACAAGCAGGTAGATCTTAGCCTACTGAAATAAACAGCCGCCGTCGCGGGGTATTTTTCGTACCCCCTGGCCTTGATTTGACTACTACGGTTTTTTCATTATGAATCCCCAATCCCTTGTCGCTGCGCTTCAGCAGGGCCCTGTTGCTTTTGCCGATGTGATGGCTGTTATCGATTCCTGCTATGTGTTCACACCCACGGCTTTTCGTAATGGTGAACAGTTCAACGAGGCTAATACAAATAACGGCTCGTGCAAGATATTTGCCTTCGCCAAACTGCATCAGCTGGGTGAGCAGGCCACTCTCAATGCTTTTGGGGATTTCTATACCCGAGACGTATTGGAAAACCCCAATGGTGATGATCATGCCAATATACGAAACTTTATGCGCAGCGGTTGGGCGGGAGTGGCGTTTGAAGATCAGCCGCTCACGGAAAAGTAGATCTGTTAGATTGTAATTTTCCCTATTTTCCCCGGTAATTTTCACGCGCCAACTGGCAACCATTTCACACTTCTGCATAAAGCCCTGCAACTTCCTGAGTAGTATTCACGGGAACCCGTCTGTGCAGGTGAAAAAACAGTTTTCACTCTCTATCCTCGCCATCAATACGCAATGAGTTTTCTCATCCCGGATGGTCAAGGAGAGACAATGGCAAACTGTATAACGTCCGCTCGCTGCCTGATGCTCTTGCTGGTGGTCTGGATTGCCTACGAGGCGCCACCATTGGTGCAGCTATTGAACGCTCCGCTGGTTGTTTTGATGATCAGTCTTGATGGTCTCGACGGCTACGTGGCCCGAAAGCGCGGTGAAGAATCCGTATTTGGCGCCACGTTTGATATCGCGGCAGACCGTATTGTGGAAAACGTATTGTGGGTAGCATTGGCCCATCAAGGATTGATACCAGTTTGGGTGCCGCTATTGTTCATCGTACGTGGTGAGCTGGTTGACGCGATTCGAAGCCATGGAGCCGCTCAGGGTACGGCCGCTTTCGATATGCTTCGCTCACCGCTCGCGCAGTTTCTGGTTGGCGGTCGCTTTATGCGAGGCTTCTACGCGGTGCTCAAAGCCACGACCTTCACTTGGGTGCTGCTATGGCACCCGGTTTCAGTGTTGTACCCGAGCTTTTGGGGCGATTGGTCTGGCTTGGTGCAGGCCGTGTCGTCACTGCTTATAGGCTTGTCCGCGTTGCTGTGTGTGGCGCGTGGACTGCCTGTGATTGTGGAGTTCGTATTGGCTCAGGGTGGCGACCGTGAAACTCGTACTGTTTGACGTTGATGGTACGCTGGTGACTCAGCCGGGTACTGAATTGCGGTTTTTCAAGCATTTGCTGCGGGCAGGGTTGCTGGGTCCGCGCCAGCTGGGGGTTGCCGCGTGCTACAGCGTACTGCTGTTTCCCCGCTACGGCCGTAACACCCTGCGCAAGAACAAATCTTATCTCAGCGGATTACCGGTTTCGATTGTGGCTGAACAAGCTGAGCAGTTTGTCGCCGACACGCTGGCTCAATGCTTGATTTCCGCTACCGTTAAGCGCTTGCGCGAGCACGTCGAAGCGGCTGATCGCGTTGCACTGTTGACGGGAACCCCGCAATTTATTGCTGACCCGCTGGCGCGCTATCTGGGTGCCCATTTCGCGTTGGGGGCGCTCTGCGCGCGGCGTGGCGACCAGTTTGCTGGCGGTCTCCCGCTTCGCCACCCGTTCAATCGTACGAAAGTTGATGCTGCCAGGCAGATTGCGCAGCAGTTTGGTTTGCCTCTCAGCGAGGCCGTTGCCTATGGTGATTCAGTAAACGACGCCGCCCTGTTTCGCAATGTCCGACGCTCAATTGCGATTATGCCGGGTCAACGATTGCGCGCCATGGCCCGGGCTGAGGGGTGGGAAGTGATTGCCGGTTAATCAATCAAGAGGAGCAATGTTATGGTCAGGTTAGTGCTATTCGTAAGTGCCGCGCTGTGCAGTCTATCGCTGGTTGCCCAGGGCATGCCGCAGGCACAGCCGCATCAGCAGGTTAAGCAGCTTGATGCGGTAGTCAAACTGGATGCTCAGCAGGAGCGTGATATTGAAAGGATGCTCACTGATTCGCGTGAAAAAACGGACAAGCTATACGGGCGTATGCAGGCGCTGAAAATGGCGCTGGGGGGTGAAATAGGGCCCGAGTTTGATGAGGATGCGATTCGCGAGAAAGCAAAGGCGCTGGGTGAACTCAGTGGTGAGCTCACTGCCGAAACCGCGCTGCTGCAGGCCAGAATTCAGGGAGCCCTGACGGATCAGCAGCGCCGGAAATTACGACAGCACGCCCAGCCGCAATAGTGCGCCGAGGTGCGCTTCAGGAGAGGTACGCAACGCCGCTCAATGATTCTGAAATATTCCACAGTTGCTTTGCGGCGACTTCATCGCGGCACTGAGGGTTTAGCTTGGCTTTGCCGGGCTTGCCGCCAATCTCAAACAGGCCGCGCGGTCCGTAGTAGTCGCCACCCTGAACCGAATCGCCGCAGGCGGCAAGCAGTGCCGATCTGGCGGCGGCATCAGCAGTGGGAATCAGTGGGGTAAGTATGGTCTGCATTTTTCGGCGGATGGGCCCCTTGGGGGCTACCGACGGGCTGTTGCCAGCGTTGGTGTTAGCGAACCCCGGGTGGGCCGCCAACGCGGTCACCGGACTGCCGGCAGCCTTCAGGCGGCGGTCCAGTTCGAGGGTAAAGGTGAGCATCGCAACTTTGCTGCGAGCGTAGCCCTGCCACTCGTTGTACTCTTCTTTTTCCCAATTCAGGTCATCCAGAACCAGCTTGCCGAAGCGGTGGGCCAGGCTGCCAATGTTGACGACGCGCGGTGAGCCGCTGTCACGAAACAGGGGCAGCATCGTGCCGGTGAGGGCAAACGCGCCGAGATAGTTGGTGGCAAACTGCATTTCGTGGCCCTGGCTGTTTCTCTCAAACGGCATGGCGACGATGCCAGCGTTGTTGATCAGCAGGTCAAGGGCGCCGACCTGTGCTTTGAATTGCTCGCCAAACGCGGCGATCGACTTCAGATCTGATACATCAAGTTGAATAACCAGAGCGTTGGCGCCGGGTACTCGTGTCAGTAGTTGTTGCTTGGCGTCCGCGGCCTTTTGCAGGTTGCGGCAGGCCATTATCACCTGATAGCCGCGCTCAGCCAGCGCGCAGGAGATTCCAAATCCGAGGCCAGAGTTGGCGCCGGTAACAACGGCAGTCTTGTGGGGCACGATTTTGCTCCGGATGTTGGTTGGTCAAGTGCTCAAGGATAGTATATTACTATCCAACATTGGTGATTAATAGTGCCGCCTGTACCTGTGCCTGTCCCGCACCCTAGAATAGCGGGTACTGGATTTGGAAATCGCAACCCGAGAGATTTTATGCTGACACCACGCGATGCCGAAGATTGGCTGCGGCTGCAAGCTCTGGCCGGCGAATTGCCGGAGCCAGGTTGCCTGGTTCTGGATTGTCGGGGGGCGGGTGTTTCTGAGCGTCTGTCAGCCAGTCTGGCGCAATTACTGGTAGGCTGGACGCAGCCAGTGATAGCGCTAACGGCGCAGCCACTGCCGCGTGTGTTGGCCCGCGCTGTGGATTGCGTGCTGGAAGACGAGCGCGCGCTACGGGCTATTGAGGACAATGTGCGCCATGCGCCGATTGCGGCAATGAGTCTGGTCAGATTGGCTCGGGCGATCGAGCAACTGGATGTGGATGCCGGGCTGGATATGGAATCTGTCACCTATGGCTGTTTGCAGGATGGCCCGGAATACAAGCGTTGGCTTGCTGCCCATAAGCCCGAACCAATGCCCGCGTTGGCAGATGGGCCGCCGCTGCGACTTGAACGCGAAGGAGCGATGTTACGGGTTAGCCTGAATCGACCAGAACTGCGTAATTCGATGACAGTGGAAATGCGCGATGCGCTGGTGGAGGTCTTCAGTATGGCTTTGCTGGACGACTCGATAGTGAAAGTCATCCTCACGGGTGAGGGTAAGTGTTTCAGCGTGGGCGGCGAGCTGCGTGAATTTGGTCAGGTGGCTGACGCGGCCACGGGGCATTGGATACGCGCATTACGGTTGCCCGGCCGCTGGCTAGCGCGGCTGGGAGACCGCGCTGAAGTGCGGGTACACGGCGCGTGTATCGGTGCGGGCGTGGAGTTGCCAGCGTTTGCGGCGCGCGTGACGGCTGTAAAGAATAGTTATTTTCAGTTGCCGGAACTGCAGTTTGGTCTGGTGCCGGGGGCTGGCGGTTGCGTCAGTATTGCGCGACGAATTGGCCGCCATCGCTTTAACTATATGGCGCTGTCGGGAAAGCGAATCACTTGTCAGACGGCGCTGGACTGGGGGCTGGTAGATGAGGTTCTCACCTGAGTAGCTTGCTTACAGCTGGTTGCGCCAGACCTCGAAGCCGCCATCCACGCTATAGACTTCACTGAAGCCCTGCTCTGAAAAATACTGTGCGGCGCTTTGACTGCTGTTGCCGTGATAGCAGTAGATGATCAGGGGTTGGCTTTTGTCGGCTGTCTGCAAGAATTGGTCAACATTATTGCCGTCAAGGTGCGAGGCCTCGGGCACGTGGTTTTGGGCAAAGGATTGTGAATCTCGAATATCCAGTAGCGCACAGGTTTGGTTGTTCAGCAGCTCCTGGGCTTTGCTGACGGAGATGCGTTGGAAGCCAGGTTGGTTCATGGGTGTTTCCAGTATGAATTGCGAAAGTCATAGAGTAACCGCTATGCTCTTGCGGACAAAGCCCGGACAGGTGTGTTCTGTGCCGGTAAGCCAATAATAATGTTGTTAAGGAAGATTTTGCCCGCTTCACCACGCTTTACACTTTCCGCCCGCTGGCGCAGCTTCAAGCATGCGCTGAACGGGCTGCGCCTGCTACTTGTAGAGCAGCACAATGCGCGCCTGCATGCGGTATGTGGCTTGATGGTGCTTGTGCTTGGTGTTGCGCTTGGGCTCAGCCGCCTGGAGTGGCTGCTGGTCGTGTTGGTCATTGGCTGGGTTATCAGTCTGGAGGCGCTGAATTCGGCGTTGGAGTATGTGTGTGATCGACTCAGTCCCGCTCAGGATGAGCTGATTGGAAAAGCCAAGGATGTTGCGGCTGGGGCTGTACTGATCAGCGCCGTGAGCGCAGCGCTAATCGGGTTGGTTATCTTTGTGCCTAAAGTGGCCGCAATCTGGTCTTTGTAGGCCGCGTTTCCGTGTTGGAGGAGGTAAGGGATGCCTCAACACTGCGCTACGGTTCGCTGGCACTGTCGGGACGGCGAGCGCTTTCTCGACAATCAATACAGTCGGCGTCACAGTTGGCATTTTGATGGCGGACTGGTGGTGCCGGCGTCCGCGTCGCCACACATCGTTCCCTTGCCGTACGCTGCGGCAGAAAATGTCGATCCGGAGGAAGCCTTCGTCGCCGCGCTGTCGAGCTGTCATATGCTGTTTTTCCTGGCCTTTGCCGCCAAGCGTGGACTCGATGTCGAGGGTTATGATGATGAGGCCGTAGGTGTCCTGGCCAAGCCAGTCAGCGGTAAGCTGCGTATGGTGCAGGTTACTTTACGCCCGAAAGTAACCTTTGTGGGGGAGGCGCGGTTCGCGCGCGACGTGATAGAACAGCTTCACAGTCAATCGCACGAGGCTTGCTTTATCGCGAATTCGGTCAATAGTGAGGTTATCGTCGATCTGTCGCGACAGCCGTAGCTTGCTTGTGGCATTTGCGGTGATTGGCTCTTCTCAATAGCTATCAATAAATACACGGACACTGTCATGCTTTCCTACGACGAAAAAAAAGACTTTATCGATAAATACATCCGTTATCACGCTGAAGCTGACCGCCGCAACGAATGGACCTTTTTTGTGGATGAAATCTATGCTCCCGACTGTATTTATACCTGTGAGTATGCGGGCGTTATGTTGGTTGAGGCGCGTGGCACCGAGCAGATTAAGGCGACGCATTACGGTCGCGACATGCAGCACGGTTGGGAAGACTGGAGCTTTCCCTATAAAGGATTCTATGTGGGGGAGGGCAATGA
The DNA here is from genome assembly GCF_057445395.1 of Litorivivens sp. NCBI lineage: Bacteria > Pseudomonadati > Pseudomonadota > Gammaproteobacteria > Litorivivens > Litorivivens sp. Next base: position 50,334 of record NZ_JBVBUV010000006.1, on the reverse strand, counting down.
GATCGTCACCCATTGGGTGAATCGGGGGCCGGGCTTGCGAGAAGATGGCAGTCACCGAGAAACGCCTGGGATTTCCTTTCTCACGCTGGACGACAATTGTCAGATCTGCCGTCAGTTTGACATGTTTGATCTGGCGCACCAGATGGCCTTGTGCGACGAACTCGAGGCGGCGGGACTATTGTCGCCGGCGTTGAAGGAAAACTGGGTGATGCCAATGAAAAGGAAACTAATCAGCCAATTGCAGGAGAATCTCTGAAGACGGTGGCGAGGGCTACAGCTGTAAGCCCTCGCGCGATGGGCAGTCCTGGTGGCTGTAAGGGCTAGCTCATTTGTGACTGCAGGTAATTTTGCAGGCCGACTTTCTCGATCAGGCCAAGTTGGGTCTCCAGCCAATCGACGTGCTCTTCTTCGGATTCAAGAATCTCCTTGAGCAGGTCGCGACTCACGTAATCGGCCACTTCCTCACAGTAGGAAATACCTTCCTTGAGATCGGGGATGGCTCTGAGCTCAAGCTTCAGATCGCATTTCAGCATCTCTTCGGTATTCTCGCCGATGAGCAGTTTGCCCAAGTCTTGTAGATTGGGCAGCCCCTCAAGAAACAGGATTCGCTCAATTAGCCGGTCGGCGTGTTTCATCTCGTCGATGGATTCGTGGTACTCGTGTTCCCCGAGTTCTTTCAGGCCCCAGTCTTTGTACATGCGGGAGTGGAGAAAATACTGGTTAATGGCAACCAGTTCGTTCCCCAGTACCTTGTTGAGCAACGCGATGACTTTTTTGTCGCCTTTCATAGGGGCCTCTAATCCATAAAAAGTGATGGAGTGAGGCTACCCCTAAAGGGTTAGCGTGTCAATCTAAGCTATTGATTGTTAAGGAATTATGAATAATAGTGAGAATGCGAGCCATTAGTGTTTACACGGCGGCATAGAAAGGCGCGCTGCCGGTGGTCTGCAGTTTGTAGTCTTCAATGATTTCGCGCGCCAACTCCTCACAGGAGCCGCACTGGCTCGCCACCCCCAGAGATTTGCTCACCTGGCGGAAATTGCGGCTGCCACTTTCCAGGGCGCGATGGATGTCGCGATCGGTCACACCATTGCAAACACAAACGTACATAACTGTGAAACTCGGGTTGTCCTGATGGTGCGTAAATACTAATGAGAATGATTGTCAGTTGCAAGTCCGAGCGGTAACCTGTCGTAAATTTAATCAATAGAATTTATCTATCGATGACGCGCAATATTCACCTGTGCCTGATTGCTGATGGCGTGTATCATGCCTGCACACACTGGGCCGGCAGCAGCTGGCTGATCTACTTTCTAACACTAATTTCAATCTTGGAGGTTTTATCACCATGGGTGTACTCGTAGGTAAACCTGCTCCCGACTTTACTTGTGCCGCTGTTCTGGGCAACGGCGAAATTGTTGACGAATTTACGCTGAGCGAAACGATCAAGGGTAAGTACGCACTGATTTTCTTTTACCCGCTGGATTTCACGTTTGTCTGCCCTTCTGAGCTGATTGCACTGGATCACCGTGTAGCCAAATTCAAAGAGCTGGGTGTGGAAGTGATTGGCGTGTCCATCGATTCTCAGTTTACCCACAATGCCTGGCGCAATACGCCCGTGGACAAGGGCGGTATTGGTGCTGTGGGTTACACTCTGGCGGCCGACGTACGCCACGACATCTGCCGTGCCTACGACGTAGAGGCTGACGGTGGTGTTGCTTTCCGTGGTGCATTCCTGATCGACAAAGAAGGCCTGGTGCGCTCTCAGATCGTTAATGACTTGCCATTGGGTCGTAACATCGATGAGCTGATCCGTCTGGTTGAGGCTCTGCAATTCCACGAAGAGCACGGTGAAGTTTGTCCTGCTGGCTGGAATAAAGGTGACAAGGGCATGAATGCTTCACCGGATGGTGTTGCAGCTTACCTGTCGGAGAATGCCGAAGGGCTGTAAGCGTTTCTCGCAGGCAGCATCGCAAAAGGCCGCACAAAGTGCGGCCTTTTTTATGCTCTGGTGTTCTGCGTTGGCGCTGCATGCAGATTGAAGGCGTACGCTTGGTGGTTGTGCTGTGGCCGGTTTTTCAGCGGCATCAGCGAACAGTTGCTGCCAAATTTCTGCTGCGCCCAGGTAAGTACCATGGCGATGGCTTTGTTACGGTTGCTAGCGTCTATGCGGTGGGAAATTGTTTGTTGCGGCGCGGTTGCTACTTTATACGATACTACCGCGTGAAATGATTTGCCGTGTTCTCGGAGAATGCGAACATGTCCAAGTGTTTCGCCCTTTTGGGACAGCCGAAACAGATCTATCGTGACCATGCAACAAAACCTCGTTACTACCGTATTCATCACGTAGCAGGATAGGACAATCGGGCTGATGGTTGCGCGGTGAATGTCAGGTAATATTTAGTTAATCGAGGTTATTTTCGGCAATATTGCGTAAAGCCTATTCGTCGGTGTCGGGCTCCGGCCACACCCAGCCTCCCATCTCGTGCCAGCGATTGACGATAGTGCAAAATAGTTCGGCAGTTTTTTCGGTATCGTAAGCTGCGCTGTGTGCTTCACGGTTGTTGAAATGAATTCCCGCGGCATCGCAAGCCTTAGCCAATACGGTCTGGCCATAGGCAAGGCCGGCTAAGCTGGCGGTATCGATGACCGAAAAAGGATGGAAGGGGTTGCGCTTTATGGCGCTGCGTTCGGCGCCGGCCATCACAAAGCCCAGATCGAAGTGCGCATTGTGGCCTACCAGAATTGCGCGGTTGCAGCCGCTATTTTTGACCTTCTGCCGCACGGCTTTCAGCAATTCACCAAATACAACGACTTCTTTACGTGCCTCGCGATCCGGGTGTTCGGGATCGATACCGGTGAATTCCAGTGCAGAGGGTTCCAGGTTGGCACCGGCGAAAGGTTCGACCTGATAGTCGAGAGTCTCGGTGACTACGAGTTGGCCGGCGTCGTCAAAATCGACAAAGCTGGCAGCAATTTCCAGTATCGCATCGGTCGACGATTGAAAGCCGCCGGTTTCAACATCAACAACGACGGGCAAGAAGCCGCGGAATCGAGTGGCGATTGGAAAGTTGGTGTCATCCATCGATAACCGCCCACGTCAGTGTCTCGCCAGCGCGCAGAGGAGTTAGTGGCTGTTCTCCCATGGGAAGTTCAGCAGGCACCTGCCAAGGTTGCTTGACGAGGGTAATGTGATCGCTATTGCGCGGCAGGCCATAGAAATCCGCCCCGTAAAAACTGGCGAACGCTTCGAGTTTGTCGAGCGCGCCAGCATGCTCAAATGCCTCGGCGTAGAGTTCAATCGCGGCGTGGGCGGTGTAACAGCCCGCACAACCGCAGGCAGTTTCTTTTTTGTTTTTGGGGTGCGGCGCTGAATCTGTACCCAGAAAAAACTTGGGCGAGCCAGAGGTGGCTGCGGCAATCAGTTTCTGCTGGTGGCTGCCGCGCTTGAGGATGGGCAGGCAATAGTAGTGGGGGCGAATACCACCTACTAGCATGTGATTGCGATTGTAGAGCAGGTGATGGGCCGTGATAGTGGCGCCCACCTTATCGTGTGCGGTGGCAACAAAGTCTGCTGCATCACCGGTGGTGATGTGTTCCAGCACTAGCTTGAGGCTGGGGAAGTTCTTCACCAGGGGGGTGAGCGTATCGTCGATAAAACGCTTCTCGCGATCGAAGATGTCCACGTCATCGTGTGTTACTTCACCATGCACCAGTAGCGGGAGGTCGTACTTTTCCATTGCCGCCAGCACTGGAGCTAGCGCGCTGATATCGGTGACGCCCGAATCTGAGTTGGTGGTGGCTCCCGCCGGATACAGTTTTGCGGCGTAAACGTTAGCGCTTTCGGCAGCGCGTCTGATTTCATCTGGCGAGGTGTTGTCCGTCAGATAGAGCACCATCAGGGGCTCCATTTGGCGGGGCAGCCCGGTCATGGCGGCAAGGATGCGCTCGCGGTAGGCCTCAGCCTGCGCCACCGTGCAAATCGGTGGCGTCAGGTTGGGCATAACGATTGCGCGCCCCATATAGCGGCTCATATCACGCGTCGTAAGGGGCAGGGCGTCACCATCGCGCAGGTGAACATGCCAGTCGTCAGGGCGGGTAAGGTGTAAACGGGTCGGGCTAGAATCGGCCATGAGAGGTGTGGAACTCCTGTCTGTGCGCGCATGCTACCGGATTCGGCAGCGGTGTTAAAGCTGGTGGCGCTGGATAGGTGGGGGCTTTTAGACTCGTCGGAGCAGCGTCAACGGGCATCGGACGGGTCGCGGCAGGGCCCCAGGTTGGGGCTAGGCACTGTTGTCGACGCCCCGAATACGGTAGAATTCGCCCCCTTTTGATGACGCTAAACCGCAGTTTCTGGAGAATTGAATGTCTGCTATCAACAAAGTCGTTCTCGCCTACTCAGGCGGTCTCGATACCTCGGTAATCGCCAAGTGGTTGCAGGAAACCTATAACTGCGAAGTGGTGACTTTTACAGCCGATATTGGTCAGGGCGAAGAAGTAGAGCCCGCGCGCGCCAAAGCCAAGGCGTTGGGTATCAAAGAGATTTACATTGACGACCTGCGTGAAGAGTATGTACGCGATTTCGTCTATCCCATGTTTCGTGCCAACACGATTTATGAGGGTGAATACCTGCTGGGCACCTCCATTGCGCGCCCGCTAATTGCCAAACGGCTGATTGAGATTGCCAACGAAACTGGTGCTGATGCAATTTCTCATGGAGCCACGGGCAAGGGTAATGACCAGGTGCGTTTCGAGCTGGGTGCTTACGCCCTGAAGCCGGGCATCAAGGTGATTGCGCCCTGGCGTGAGTGGGACCTGAATTCCCGCGAAAAGCTGATGGCATACTGCGAGCAGCACAGTATTCCTGTGGATTTCTCCAGCAAGAAGAAAAAATCCCCTTACTCCATGGATGCCAACCTGCTGCACATTTCTTATGAGGGCGGCAATCTGGAAGACCCGTATTGGGAAGCCGAAGAAGATATGTGGCGCTGGAGTGTTAGTCCGGAAGCAGCGCCAGACAAACCCACCTACATTGAACTGGGCTACAAGAACGGTGACCCGGTAACGCTGGATGGCAAAGAGTTGAGCCCAGCGACGATGCTGGAAACCCTGAACAAGATCGCTGGCGCCAACGGTATTGGTCGTCTGGATCTGGTGGAGAACCGCTACGTGGGCATGAAGTCGCGCGGTTGCTACGAAACCCCCGGCGGCACGATCATGCTGCGCGCCCACCGCGCGATAGAATCCATCACGCTCGACCGCGAAGTGGCTCACCTGAAAGACGAGCTGATGCCGCGCTACGCCAAGCTGATCTACAACGGTTACTGGTGGAGCCCTGAGCGCAAGATGCTGCAGGCTGCCATCGACGAGTCGCAGGCATTTGTGAATGGCGTGGTTCGCCTCAAGCTTTACAAAGGCAATGTGATTGTCGTGGGGCGCAAATCTGACAACTCGCTGTTCGATGAAGCCATCGCCACTTTTGAAGACGATGCGGGCGCCTACGATCAGAAAGACGCGGAAGGCTTTATCAAGCTGAATGCACTGCGTATGCGTATTGCTGCAAATAAAGGGCGTTCGCAACTTTAAGTAGTCGATTGCTGCTGGCGCCAGTCGTTGTTTTCGTGGCATATTTTCGCGACCCGATAGGGAGGTTGAAATATGTTACGGAAGATAACGGCAGGTGCTGCATTTCTTCTGGCTGGCGCATCCGCGCTGGCCGCAACACCACATCAAAACCCTCACGGCATGCTGTCCTTGCGCGCAGTCGGTCTGGTTGATCTGCCCGCGGAAGACGATGCAGGCTTTGCTGCCGGCTTAGGCTTTGGTGTTGGCTTGCATCTGAATCAGGTTTTTGTCGAGTACGATTACAGCAGGGTATTGGAGGTCGAGCCGGATTCGGAAGCTACCTTTATGAGCTTTTCCACGGCGTCGGGCGGTCAGTTGGTATGGCGGCCGGAGATCGACGCCTATGCCCACAGCGTTTTTGTCGGGCGCCGCTGGGGCCGGTTTGCCTTTGCAGAATTCAAGCTTGGGCACAGCTATCAGCGCTTTAAAGACGGTAGCGATGTGCTCGCAGAGGTAAATACCCCCGCTGCCGGGCTGGAGATTGGGCTCGGTGGATCCGCTGCCGGACTCGGTTTGCAATATTTGTGGCTCGGCGACAACTACAAGCAAGTATCGCTTAGCTTTCGGGCTTATTTTTAACTTGGCAAGCTTTACTGCCGCACCGGTTTTTTAAGCAGTTTGCGCTGCAGAGTGCGGCGGTGCATGCCCAATGCACGCGCGGTAGCCGAGACATTGCCGTCGTTTTCTGCCAATACTTTCTGTATGTGCTCCCACTCCACCCGCTCTACTGAGGGGGGATTGTCGGGTATTTCAACGTTGGCAGAGGTAGGGTTGTCGAAAGCCGCCAATATCTCTTTAAGTGAAGCAGGCTTGCACAGGTAGTTATAGGCGCCAAGACGCATCGCTTCCACGGCGGTGGCGATACTGGAATAACCAGTCAGCATGACGGTGCGGCAGTCGGGCTGGCGTGCCTGGAGCTGTTCAATCAGAGCCAAGCCGGATCGTCCCTCCATTTTCAGATCAACCAGTGCATTGTCGAAACGGTGACGGTGCAGCAGCTGTTCTGCCGCGTCTACATTGTGCGCGGTAAGCACGGTAAAGCCGCGCTTGGACAGCGCCCGTTCCATAACCTCAACAAATACCGGGTCGTCGTCTACCAGTAAGCAGTTTCGCTCATCAGCCATCCACAAAGACTCCTGCGCTGGGTAATCGCAATTCCACCCGGCTGCCGCGTGGGCTGCAATTGTGCCACAGCAACTTGCCACCATAGCGGTTGGCCGCAGCGTTGCTGACAAACAGGCCGAGGCCGAGGCCACGCCCCTTGGTCGAGTAAAAAGGGGTGCCCAGTTTGTCGGCGTGGGCGGCGGGAATACCGTCGCCCCGGTCTTCTACGGCGATAACCAGTTCTTCTCCCTGGAGAGATGCGGTGAGGGCCACGTGGTCGGGGCTGGCATCGGCGGCATTGTTGAGCAGATTGATAATGGCCTGCTCGAGGGTGGTATCCATGACCATCATGGCATCGCCTGGCAGCTGGATGTCGAAACGGGCGGCATGGATGGACGGCCTCAGCAGCTGCCAATGCTCCTTGAGTAGATCGAAAAATTTAATAGGCCGTATGGTATCCGTTGTGCCGACGCTGAAATCGCGCGCAGTGCTTGTCAGTCTGCCGAGAATGTCCTTGCACAGGTTGAGCTGCGAATCCAGTGTGGCGATGTCGCGGTGCACCGCCTCCGGCAGCTCAGGGTCGTCAAGCAGCTCGTCGGTCACAATGCGCATGGTCGATAGCGGTGTGCCTAGTTCGTGTGCGGTGCCAGCGGCCAGTGTCGCGATAGCCAGCAGCTGTTCGTCCTGCAGGCGCTGCTCTCGTACCTCGGCCAGCGCCTGGTCGCGGCCGCGCACGGCAGTGGCCATCTGCACCACAAAATAGGTGATCAGCAGCGCGCTTACCGCAAAGTTGCCCCACATGCCTAAAATATGGGGGTTCAGTGTTGAAGCGCCGTGGTGGGGTTCCAGTGGCGCCAGGGTGTCGTGAAAGAACAGCAGAAAACTGTAGGCAGAAACGGCGCAGGCGGTGACCAACCAGGTAAAGCGCCAGGGGAGGGTGGTGGCAGCAATACAGATGGGCACCAGGAAAAAAGAGACAAAGGGATTGCTGGCGCCGCCGGCCACGTAAAACACCAGTGTCAGCGCGGCGATATCGACCAGCAGGTGGGCGACGAATTCGCCGTCGGTAACCGGCCACGATTGGCTGGCACGCCACCAGGACAGCAGCGTAATCAGCCCCATGCAAGCGAAGATAATACCCAGTGTGCTAGTCGGGAGTGGCCATTCCAATACCTGCAGGGCAAACGCGGTGGTTGCGCACTGTCCGGCCAGAACCACGCTGCGTATCAGGCAGAGGCGCTTGAGGTTGAGTGGGGCAGAGTCGCGCAGTTCCTGAGTCACGGGCGAGGGCTTCTCGGGGGATGATTTCTCGGAGGAAGGAGCCTAGACATGAGTTACGGTGCCGGTATTAACGCAAGGGTGAAAAGTATACGGGTTACAGACAATTGCGCCAGTGCGTCAGTTTGTCGCATTTTTAACACTGTCTTAGATTGTTAGACTGGCGCGTTTTTACCATAGCGTAGGAACACCCATGATTACCCGCCTCGTCCCCCTGGTGTTGCTGTTGCCGGTGTTGGCACTAGCCGATGCTGTAGGTTCAATACCAGCAAGTATTGGCCCCACCTCCCACGCGCCCATTGGTGTCATGGGCGACCACACCCACCGGGCTGGCGAATGGATGGTGTCGTACCGGCTCATGGATATGGAAATGGATGGCCTGCGAGATGGTGATGATCAGATTTCCGCAGCACAGGTAACCGGTACCATGATGGCGCCGGGCGCCTATAGGGTTGCACCAACACGCATGACCATGAGCATGCAGATGCTGGGTGTGATGTATGCGCCCAGCGATTCGCTTACCCTGATGGCGATGACTTCCTATAAGGCCCACGAAATGGACCACATCACCCGTATGGGGATGCGATTTACTACCAAGGCGGAAGGGCTGGGTGACACCCGATTGGCCGGGCTGTTCAAGGTCTACCAATCTGCAGATCACAGCCATCATGTTCATGTGAGCGCAGGTCTGAGTGTGCCGACCGGGTCAATTGACGAGCGTGACGATACCCCCGCCATGGCCGATGCCAAGCTGCCCTATGGCATGCAATTGGGCAGCGGCTCCTATGATTTGATGCCGGGGGTGACCTATCAGGGCTATGCAGGGCATTACAATTGGGGGGCTCAGCTTGCGGCGGTCTTGCCGCTGGAGCGCAATGATAATAAATACCGCTTCGGTAATCGCGGGGCGGCCAGTGTCTGGGTGGCACGCAAGGCAAGCGATTATTTATCCTACAGCTTGCGTTTGTATGGTGAATCACAGGGCAAACTGGACGGTGATCGCGACGACCTGAACCCCATGATGGTAACCACAGCAGACCCCGATAATTATGGCGGAGAATATGCGTCTCTCAGCTATGGGCTGAATCTCTATCTGCCGGGAGGTGCTTTGAAGGGGCATCGGTTTGCGCTGGAATACACCATTCCCCTGTACCAGAAAATGAATGGTATTCAGCTAGAGCGCGAACCCAGCCTGAATGCCGGCTGGCAGCTGGCCTTCTAGCAGATAAAACCGGGGTCTGACCCCGGTTTTTGTTCAGGCAGCGTGGCGCGGTTTGGGCGCCGGCTTTTTATCACCCAAGGCATAGCAGTTCAGGCCTGCAATATGCACTTTGCGCAGGTAGTGTTCCCAGTCGATCAGTGCAGCATCTACTGGAAACAGGGCGTCCGGGCCCACCTCGCCCATGCGCTGTGCCAGCGCCAACAGGTTGTCGCTGTGAAACACATAGTTGGGCGTCGCGTAGAAGGCGAATATTTCTGCCAGCTTGTTCATGGCGTTGAGATTGCGCAGCAGTCGCATGGGTTGCGTCCGGCCCACCAATTTTAAGGTTTTGCCGGTTGTGCTGAGCGTGCGGCACAGCAGGTAAATCGAAATATCAAACAGTCGACGGTTGACCACTTTGAAAGGCTTGCGTGGTTCAACCTCGAACAGCTTTTCATAGGTGAGGTGATTTTCCTTGGCCTCAGCCATCAGGTGGTCGATGAAACTTCCCAGGGTCAGCGGGTTCCGCGCGCCACTGCAGGCCTGGTAAATGCGCTGGGCGCCCGGACGGGCAAGCAGCTCCCCAGCGGCCAAAATGACCGCGTTGGCCACCAGATCGGCAGGTATTACATCAATCACGCCACTGCGTTTGCCGGGGAAAAACACTACCTTCTGGCGCGCGTAAGCGAGCAGCACGGCGTCGGCTACTTTCACCCCTTCAATCCAGCCGGGGGTGGGCTCTTTTAAGGTACTTTCGATAATGGCTGGACGCACAATCGTCAGGTTTTTGCCGGCCAAGGCTTTGCGCAGATACTGCTCGCCGAGCCATTTGGTAAAGGTATAGGTATCGTTCCAACCACGACTGCGCGCTTCGCGTTCGCCGAGCAATACCAGCTGTTCTGCCAGCGCGCGGCCACGATACTGGGTGTTAAGCTCATCGATCTTGCCCTGCAGCTCGGTGATGACGGGGGCGATGTCGTAGCGCCCATCGGCATCAACTGGAAGTGCGGCTTTTGCGGGTGGCGCAAAGGATTCGTGTATATCGCCGCGATTAAAGCCGTTCACGTAGCAGGTGGAGACCTGCAGCACCGGAATGGCGCCACCGGCCTCGGAGAGCGCCACAATATTGTGCAGGCACAGGGTATTGATCGATAGCGCAATGTCCATGCGCTCGCGGAAGTTGACGCTGGCGGCAGAGTGAATAATCAGGTCGAGCTTGTTGGCTAGCTGATGAAAGACATTGTCGTCTAGCCCGAAACAGGGCTGGGTAACCTCGCCGGTAACGCAGCGTACTTTTTCGCTTAGTAGGCGTTCGTAGCGCACCCGGTCGTGCTGGCGCAAAGTGTTGAAAATGCTGGACGACGCTACCTCAGCCAGAAAGCGTTCGCGGGCAGTCGGGTTGGCGCGATTGCCGCGAATCAGCAGGTATATGCCGCCGATCGTCGGTAAATCCCGAAGCAGCTTCTCTAGCACCACCTTCCCCAGAAACCCGGTAGTTCCAGTAATAAGCACATGTTTGCCCGTGAGTTGGCGTTGAACCAGTCGCGGGGTGATGGGAGTTTGTGTAGTCATAGAGTTCTCCAGCAGTGAGCGCAGGGCGAGCCGACGGAAAGTGCTCGACAGAAGCGTAAGCCCCCAAAGTAAGTGGTTGGGATTGCAGGGGCGTTACAGGCATCCTGTTTGGCATCAGTAGGGTTTAATGCATTAAACGGGCCAGACGAAAAGCGGACGTACCAGAGCAGTTTCGTGAGTGGGCGCCATACTAGTGGATAAGAATCCGTGTAGACAGGGCGGCGGATCGGTATAATTCACGGCCATTTCACAGTCGATAGCGAAACCGATACATGAGCAGTTTTACCGACGCCGTAGCCCGACGCCGAACCTTTGCCATCATCTCTCACCCCGATGCGGGTAAGACGACTATTACCGAGAAACTCCTGTTACTCGGTCAGCTGATTCAGGTGGCTGGAACCGTCAAGGGGAAGAAGTCCGACCGTCATGCCACCTCCGACTGGATGACGATGGAGCAGGAGCGAGGTATTTCTGTCACCTCGTCAGTGATGCAATTTCCCTACAAAGAACGGATGGTCAACCTGCTTGATACCCCGGGCCACGAGGATTTTTCCGAGGATACCTACCGCACTTTGACCGCTGTGGATTCTGCGCTGATGGTGATAGACGGCGCCAAAGGTGTTGAGGATCGCACCATCAAGCTGATGAACGTCTGCCGCCTGCGCGATACGCCCATCCTGAGCTTCGTCAATAAACTCGATCGGGATATTCGCGACCCCATCGACCTACTCGACGAAGTTGAATCCGTGCTCTCGATCGAGGCGGCTCCCATCAATTGGCCTATTGGTATGGGCAGCGAATTCAAGGGTGTTTACAACCTGTATACCGATACGCTTCACGTGTTTAAACCGGGTCAGGGCAAAGTGATTGCCGACGATATACGCATTCAGGGTCTTGAATCTGACGAGGCAAAGGCCTTGCTGGGCGAGGAGCATGCAGACTATCTGGATGAAATCGAACTGGTGCGCGGCGCCAGTCACGCCTTTGATCTGGAGGCCTACCGAGCGGGTAAGTTGACGCCTGTATTTTTTGGTACTGCACTGGCGAATTTTGGCGTGCGTGAAATGCTCGACGGTTTTGTGGAATGGGCGCCGGCGCCACTGGCGCGTGAGACCGAGAGCCGCAAGATTGAGCCGGTAGAAGAAAAGTTCAGCGGCTTTGTCTTTAAAATCCAAGCCAATATGGATCCGCGCCACCGCGACCGCATCGCCTTCTTGCGCATCTGCAGTGGCAAGTACACTAAAGGCTTGAAAATGCGCCATGTGCGCCTGGGTAAGGATGTAAAAATCGCCGATGCGGTCAGCTTTGTCGCTGGTGATCGCGAGCTGGTTGAAGAGGCCATATCGGGCGATATTATCGGTTTGCACAACCACGGTACCATTCAGCTGGGCGATACTTTTACGGAAGGCGAAGATCTCAAATTTACCGGTATTCCGCACTTTGCACCGGAGTTGTTCAAGCGTATCCGTCTGCGCGACCCGATGAAATCCAAACAGTTGCAGAAGGGTTTGCAGCAGCTGGCAGAAGAGGGGTCGACTCAGGTCTTTATGCCGCTCAATAACTCAGACCTTGTTGTCGGAGCGGTCGGTGTACTGCAGTTTGAAGTTGTGGCCTACCGGTTGAAGGATGAATACAAGGTCGAGGCCATCTACGAGCCGGTAAATGTGCACACGGTGCGATGGGTAGAGTGCAAAGATGCGAAAAAGCTGGAAGAGTTCAAACGCAAATGCAGTGACAATCTCGCTGTGGATGGTGGTGGTCATCTGACCTACCTTGCGCCGACGCGGGTAAACTTGCAGTTGACCCAAGAGCGCTACCCCGACATCGAGTTTTTCGCCACGCGCGAACACTGATGAAATCCTGTGGTGGTAAGGCCCGTGACGAATAATCCGGCATCAGACAAGACGCTGCGGTTGGACAAGTACGTTGCCAGCGTCACGGATTTTTCCCGCAGCGATGTAAAGAAATTGATCAAGGCAGGTGATATAGAGGTTGACGGGCAGGTCGTCATCAACCCCGCCACCCTGGTGTCCAGCGATGCTCAGCTAGCGCTCGACGGGCAACCGTTGCGGGCGGCGACGCCGCGCTACTTTATGCTGCATAAACCAGCAGGTTTCGTCAGCGCCACTCGGGATAAGTGGCATCCAACCGTCATGGAGTTGTTGCACGAAGATAATCTGGAGCGGCTGCATATAGCCGGTCGGCTTGATGCAGATACCACCGGACTGTTGTTGATTACCGACGATGGCCAGTGGGCGCATCAGGTGATGTCGCCCAAGTCGCGCTGTTACAAGCGCTATCATGTAACGACGGAGGCGGATATTCCCGCAGCGGCGGTTGAGCGTTTCGCGCGTGGGCTTTTTCTCGATGAGGAGAAACGTCGCACGCTACCGGCACGGTTGGAAATCCTGTCGCCCCGGCAGGCCTGGTTGGAAATTTGCGAAGGCAAGTTTCACCAGGTGAAACGTATGTTCTCGGCACTGGATAACAAGGTGGTCGCATTGCACAGGCAGGCGGTGGGTGAATTGGAACTGGATGAAACCCTGGCTGAGGGCGAATATCGCGCGCTTACCGCAGATGAGGTGACGATGCTCGCCCGGGAAGCCGGCAATGACTGATGCGTCGCTTGAGTTGCTCTACCGTGCACTGGAGTCGAAGCCCGCCCGTGGCCTATTGCTGGCGGACGAGCAGTGTATTGCGGAGCCAGGTATACAAATTCCTGTGATCACCAATCGCGTGGATGTGGCGCAGCGCTTTCAGGCGGCGGGCTTCAATGCTGCGCTTTCTGATTTTGATCTGTCGGTTATCGACGTTGACTCCATCTACTATCGCGTCAGCAAAGAAAAGGCGCTGGTTCACCACCTGATAAACCAGGCATTACTGCGCTTGCCCATTGGCGGGGAGCTGGTTTTGACAGGTGAAAAAGGTGATGGACTTAAAACCTATGCAGACAAGGCGCGCACTCTGGTCGGTTCTGACAAGGATCTGAACAAGGGGCGCGGTGGTGCGTTGCTGGCGCGCATTCGCAAACAGCGTGAACCCGAGACTTCGCTGGATGACAGCAATTACCGTCAACTGTGTGATATCGCACCACAAGGTCATGTGGCCCTCTACAGCAAGCCCGGGGTCTATGGCTGGCAGAAAATTGACCGAGGGAGTCGACTGCTCATCGGTGCGCTGGGCGATGTGTTGGATAAAAACGGGGCGCAGGCACCGCGTGATGTTCTGGATCTTGGTTGTGGCTATGGTTATCTGACGGTAATGGCGCATCAGCGTTTGCCTGACGCTCGGTTTGTGGCAACAGACAATAATGTGACTGCGTTGGTGGCCTGCACGAAGAATATAGAGACCCACGCTATTTCCGCTCAGGTGGTGCCTGCCGACTGTGCTGATGGTATTGGCCAACAATTCGATCTGGTGTTGTGCAACCCGCCCTTTCACAAGGGCTTCGATATTCATGGCGATCTGACCCTCGCCTTTCTTAAAGCTGCGGCCGCACGTCTCGCTCCGGACGGGATGGCGCTGTTCGTGGTCAATCAGTTTATCGCGTTGGAGCAAAAGGCCGAGCCCTTGTTTGCCAGCTGTGAGCGCGCTGGCGAGGGCGAGGGTTTCAAAGTTTATTTGCTCAAGCGATAGGAGCCATTGGCTATAGCCTGGCGATGTTTTTGGGCGCAGGCTGAGGTTCCTTCCTTCCCTTGTCCCGGATGGGATTAGCCGCTATGATGTAAACGATTACAGCAAGTGCATCCCGCGAGGGCATAATAAAATGCAAAAACTGCCATACGAGACAGGGCTGCCCATGGAGTTCATGGTTTGAGTCGGCTCGCTGTCACGGGCCGACGAGCCCTGCTTGGTGCACTGATTGCGGCTTATCTTTATGCCGGATTGGGGGTCACCGCCGCGGCGTTTTACGAGCTATACCACCTTATCAAGATCGAATTCGTGTACTACTTCTACAGCGCCTTTAAGGCGGCCAGTTATTACTTGCCGCGCTGGGAGTGGTATTGGCTGTTTTGTGTGATGACCGGATTGATGATCAGTCTGCCCTGGTGGCAGTTTCTGAAGGCCCGACGAGGAGTGAAACCATGAATCGCAGGGAGTTTCTCGAATGTGCCGCTGTAATGGTGGGCGGGCTGTCGCTGCATCAAGTGGGCTTCAGTCTGTCGCAGGAGCAGCGGGTTTATCTGGCTACAGCGCCGTCGTATATCGCCAGAAAACCAGCGTATTTGAATGTTGCCCAGAAGAAAACGCTGGCCATGTTGACTGAAACGATTATGCCGCGCACGGATACACCGGGTGCTATCGACGCGGGAGTGCCACGCTTTGTAGAACTGATGGTGTTCGAATGGTTGACCGACGAAGAACGGTCGCTGTTCGTCGGCGGACTGAATGCGCTGATGAGCGAGACCGAAGCCACGCATCAAAAGCCTTACGAGCAACTAGCCGAAAAGCAACGCGTGGCGATTCTGGAAGATCTGGAAAAGGCCGCCGGCGATTCCGCCTGGTATGACATTGGCAGCGCCGCAATGCGTGATTTTATCAGTGATGCCCCTTTTGTCTGTCAGCTGAAAGAACTCACGATCTGGGGCTTTTTTACTTCCGAAGTGGGTAGCAAGCAGGTGCTGCGTTATGAGGCGATGCCGATGAAGTTCGATGGGCACCGTTCCCTCGATGAAGACGACAGCAGCTGGGCGACGCCGTTCATATAGGAAGACAATATGCTTCACACTGCCAATTATGATTTCGACGCAATTGTTGTGGGCTCAGGTATCACCGGTGGCTGGGCGGCGAAAGAGCTGACCGAAAAAGGTCTGAAGGTACTTGTTCTGGAACGCGGAAAAGATCTTCAGCACAGCGTGGACTATCTCGGCGAACACGCGCCGGACTGGAAGTTGCCATATCAGGGTAAAAGACCGCGAGAGCTCTACCGAGAAGAGTATCCGGTGCAAAGCAAGAGCTATGCATTTAGCGAGGCAACGCGCCATTTCTTCAACAATGACAAGGAAAACCCCTACGTTCGCGATGAGGATAAACCCTTCGATTGGATTCGCGCCAATGTGGTGGGGGGGCGTTCACTGTTATGGGGGCGGCAGACTTATCGCTGGAGCGAACAGGATTTTCAGGCAAACGCCCAGGATGGTCATGGCATTCCCTGGCCAATTGGCTACAGCGATCTGGCGCCCTGGTATAGCTATGTAGAGAAGTTTATCGGTGTGAGCGGTGAGGCTTTGGGATTGGATGAGCTCCCCGATAGTGAGTTTTTGCCGCCAATGGGTATGCATAAAATTGAGGAGACTATTAAAGGGCGACTTAAAAACAAGGCGCCAGACCTCAAAATGACTATGGGGCGGGTGGCCATTCTGACCGAGGATCACAACGGTCGGGCGGCCTGTCATTACTGCGGACCCTGCCATCGCGGTTGCTCTACCGGCAGCTATTTCAGTTCTCAGAGTTCAACGCTGCCGGCTGCGAGAGCCACGGGCAACCTGACCTTGCGTCCTAACTCTGTTGTGGAAAAGCTAATCTTTGATCCGGCGACCAAGAAGATCAGCGAAGTACGCGTTATTGATAGCCAGAGCGGAGAGCGCCACGCCTTTCGTGCGCGTATTGTGTTTTGCTGTGCATCAACGGTGGGCTCAACGCAATTGTTACTGCAGTCAGCGTCAGAACACTTTCCCCATGGCCTGGGTAATCGCAGCGGCGCGCTGGGTCATTACCTGATGGACCACGCACTGGGAATGGCAGCGCTGGGTTTTTTCCTCGACGATATGGACAGCTATTATTTCGGCAATCGCCCGAATGGCACGTATATCCCACGTTTTCGCAACCTCGCTGGTAAACCCGCCAGCGACGATTTCCTGAGAGGCTACGGATTCCAGGCCAATGTGATTCGCATGGACTGGCGGACCGGGTTCAACCAGAAAGGTTTTGGTGCTGGTCTTAAAGATTCATTGCGCAAGCCGGGACCGTGGGTATGGGCACTATCGGCCTTTGCCGAATGTCTGCCGGACAGCCGCAATCGTTTGTATTTGCATCCCACGAAAAAAGATCGCTTCGGCATTCCTCAAGTTGCCTTTGATGCAGCTTGGCGCGACAACGAGCATAGATTATGGGGTGATGCGGTCTCTCAGGCTGATCGGATCATGAAGGCCGCAGGCGCCGTGTTTAGTATTAAGCAGGAATCCATTGAGGCACCCATGGGGGCCGGCATTCACGAGATGGGTACTGCGCGAATGGGGAACGACCCGCAGCAGGCTGTGCTGAACGCCTACAACCAGGTGCACGATGTTCCGAACCTGTTTGTGACGGACGGTGCCTGCATGACCTCGTCGTCGTGTGTTAATCCATCACTGACTTATATGGCGCTTACCGCGCGCGCGTGTGATTACGCGGTAAAACAAATGCAGGCTGGTCTTGTCTAGCGCGTGATTAAAAGGGGAAGGAAACAAGCAATGAAAACCTGGCTTAAACGTATTTTATTGAGCTTGATGGTCTTGGTCGTCGGCGCAGTGGGCTATGGCTATTACCAGCTAAAATCGGTCGGTCTCATACCACGCAAGGATTATGACACCGTTGCGCCGGTACTACCGGAATTCAAAAAGCCCGCCGTGCTGGTATTCACCAAAACCAACGGGTTTATTCATAAAGATGCTATTCCCGTTGCAAAGCAGGTCTTCAAGTCGTTGATCGAGCAGCAGGGCTGGCAAGCCTACCTGACTGATAACGCTGCAGTGCACTCGCCTGAACTGCTGAAGCGATTCGATTTTATTATCTGGAATAATGTGTCTGGCGATGTACTGACCGCTGAGCAGCGAACAGCCATGAAAACCTGGATTGAAAATGGCGGTGGCTGGCTGGGTGTGCATGCCTCCGGCGGCGATTTTTCCTATGACTGGGAGTGGTATGTACAGACTCTGATAGGTGCCCAGTTTATAGGCCACACCATGGATCCGCAGTTTCAGAACGCCGATGTTATTGCCGCCGACCCCTCCCTGCTGATTACTGCTCATCTGCCCAAGCCCTGGAGGGTAAAGCAGGAAGAGTGGTACGCCTTTGACCAGAACGTTCGTGATAAGGGCTATGAGGTTCTGTTGACCCTGGATGAATCTAGCTATCACACAGCGGGTGAAACCTGGCTGGGCAATGACAGTATGCCGGGTGAGCACCCTATTGCGTGGCGTCATACCGTGGGCAAGGGTCGCGTGTTCTACAGTGCCATCGGGCACCAACCGGCCACGTATGAATATCTGGAATATCAAGCCTTTCTGCGTAAGGCAATGCACTGGGTCAGGGGGCGCGACGGTGACCAATAAGCGCAAAATCCGCATGGGTATGGTGGGTGGCGGTCCCGGCTCGATGATCGGCCCCATTCACCGTATGGCTGCTGCCCTTGATGGTGAGATTGAGCTGGTGTGCGGTGTGTTTTCCAGCGACCCGGAAACGTCGCGAAGGGCAGCTGCACAGTGCTATCTGCCAGCCGACCGCTGCTATGACAATTTCCGAAGCATGATGGAATCAGAGGCGCGTTTGCCAGAAGGCGAACGGATGGACTTTGTCGCGGTGGTAACGCCTAATCATCTGCACTTTCCAGTGGCCGAGGCGGCACTGAAATGCGGTTTCCATGTGCTGAGTGACAAGCCGGCGACACTGAATTTGGATGAGGCGCTGGCGTTGCACTCGCTGGTGAAGGACAGCGGCTTGTTGTATGGGCTTACCCATACCTACGCTGGGTATCCGATGATCAAGCAGGCCCGCGAAATGGTAGCTGCGGGCGCCCTTGGGAGCGTCAGGAAAGTCTTGGTGGAATATCCCCAGGGCTGGCTGTCTGACGCGGGGATTGAGAACAGCAGTAAACAGGCGCAGTGGCGTCTCGATCCGACGCGAGCCGGTATCAGTAGTTGCGTGGGGGATATTGGCTCCCACGCGGCCCACATTTGCGAGTACGTCACGAGTAGTGCGATCTCCGCTATCTGTGCCGATCTGGGCAGTGTTGTGGCTGGCCGTAGCATGGACGATGACGCCACCATCATTCTGCGTTTTGACAACGGCGCGCGCGGGGTGTTGATTGCCAGTCAGATCTGCGCAGGTGAAGAGAACACGCTCAAACTGCGGGTATACGGCGAGCGCGGCGGTCTGGAATGGTCGCACGCTGATCCAAACTCGCTGTTGCACAAACCGTTGGAGCAGCCTGTGCAGATCCTGCGTGCCGGCGGCCCCGGGTTAAGCAACGCTGCGCAGGCCAACTGCCGGACCCCGGGCGGTCACCCGGAAGGTTATCTGGAAGCTTTTGCCAATCATTATCGAAATTTCGCCGGCCAGGTACGTGCCCGCCTGCAAGGTCGGCCGGTCAGTGCGGTGGAAGCCGATGTGCCGGACATACACGACGCGCTGCGTGGTATGCGTTTTATTGAAGCCACCGTGGCTGCGTCGACCTCAAACCAGAAATGGGTGGAGCTTCAGCCGCTTTGCGCATTGCAAGGAGATCAATCATGAAAGGCCCTGCCATTTTTCTGGCGCAGTTTGTGGGCGACCAAGCCCCATTCAATTCACTCGATGGATTGTGTCATTGGGCGGCGGATCTGGGCTACAAGGGTATCCAGCTTCCTACCTTTGAGCGCGGTCTTATTGATCTGGAAACCGCAGCAGAGAGCCAGGACTACTGCGACGAGCTCAATGGTCGCGTGGCTGCCGCAGGGCTTGAAATTTCCGAACTGTCGACGCATTTGCAAGGACAGCTGGTGGCAGTGCATCCAGCGTACGATGAAATGATGGATGGTTTTGCGGTGCCTGCGGTTCGAGGTAATCCGGCAGCCCGCACTGCCTGGGCGATTGAACAGCTTAAATTGGCGGCCAAGGCTAGCCAGAGGCTGGGTTTGACTGCCCATGCCACATTTTCCGGAGCACTGCTGTGGCATACCTTTTACCCTTGGCCGCAGCGTCCGCCGGGATTGGTGGAGACCGGATTCGCCGAGCTGGCAACGCGTTGGCGCCCCATATTAGACGCCTTCGATGAGGCGGGCGTTGATTGCTGCTTCGAAATCCACCCTGGCGAAGACCTGCACGATGGCGCCAGCTTTGAGCGCTTTCTGGCAGCCGTAGATCATCATCCACGTGCGAATATTCTCTATGACCCCAGCCATTTGATTTTACAGCAGCTGGATTATCTGGCCTTTATCGACCTATACCACGATCGCATCAAAGCCTTTCACGTAAAAGATGCGGAGTTTCGACCCAATGGCCGCAGTGGTGTTTACGGCGGTTTTGAGGGGTGGGTCGATCGTCCAGGTCGTTTTCGGTCTCTGGGCGATGGCCAGATTAACTTTGGCGCAATCTTCAGCAAGTTTGCACAGTACGGTTATGAGGGGTGGGCCGTACTGGAGTGGGAATGCTGCCTTAAGCACCCGGAAGACGGTGCGCGCGAAGGAGCTCCCTTTATTCGCGACCATATGATCCGGTTAACCGATCGAGCTTTTGATGATTTCGCCGCGGTGGATTCCGATGAGGCCTTCAATAAGAGATTGCTGGGTCTCGTCGATTGAGCGCGTTGCAAAAATAACATAACAGTGAGGCAGAACGAGCCATGGTAGAAAATCTGGATAAAAAGCGACTATTTCTCGTGGGCAATCTGTCCATCTTCATGATTGGGCTTGGCTTTGCCGTGCGTGCAAGCATTGCCTCGGATATACAGGGAGATATCTTTAACGAGCTGGATCTGGCGCGATCGGCTGGGCTCGTTGGTGAGGTGTTGGGCGCAACCTTCATAGGGTTTGCGCTAACGCTGCTGTTTGGCAGTGCGCTGGTGGACAAGGTGGGCATGCGCGCCATGCTGCTGTTTTCTGCTGTGGGCTACATTGTTGGTAGCGTGCTGGTTGTCGCAGCGTCTTTCATGCCCGTTTCCTCCCTCAGTTATTGGCTGATCTTTGTGGGCTTTCTGCTCACTGGTTTGGGTTGGGGCGCCGTAGAAGCTGCCAGCAATCCGATGATTACGGCGGTTTACCCCGAGGAGAAAACGCATCGTCTGAATATCTTGCATGCTTGGTGGCCTGCCGGAATTGTCGTCGGCGGCATTGCCGGGCTTGGCTTTTCCGCGCTGAATTTGCCTTGGCAAACCAACCTGCTGATGTTGATTGTGCCGGGCGCTGTGCTGGCTTACCTTACTTTTTCAACCGTTTTTCCGGTTACTGAGCGGGTGCAGTCAGGCGTGTCCTACGGCGATATGTTCAAGGAGTTGTTTCGTGCGCCGAGCTATTTCATCTGGTTTTTTGCGATGATGATCACTGCCGCTGCTGAACTGGCGCCGGGTCAATGGGTGGATCTGGCGTTGACCCATGTGGTGGGTATGCAGGGTATTCTGGTGCTGATTTACGTGAGCATGCTGATGTTTGTCATGCGTCATTTTGCTGGTGCCATTGCCAAGCGAATTTCGTCTGTCGGGTTACTGTTTGTAGGGTGTATTTTTGCAGCCACCGGTCTGTACGGTCTGAGCCTTTCTACGTCACCGCTGACTGCCTTTGCCTCCGCCACACTATGGGGCATCGGCGTCTGTTATTTCTGGCCCACCATGCTGTCGGTAGTGAGCGAGCGATACCCTCGCGGTGGTGCGTTGTTTCTCGGACTGACAGGATTTGCTGGTGGGTTATCTATCCAGTTTGTCCTGCCGCAGATGGGTGCGATTTTTGACGCTGCGAAATTGGAAGCTGCCGGTGGTGTGGAACGTCTTGCCACACTCAGTGGGGAACAGATGGACGCCGTATTGCGCTATGCATCGGTGGAATCTTTTCAGGCGGTCGCCTTGCTACCATTGATCCTTTTGCCGGTATTTGGCGCAATCTGGTTGCGCGATCGGTCCCGTGGTGTAGCATCTACTGCCATTGAATCGCAGTAAGCCGTTGCGCTCGTAACGAGGATTTTCATGGTTACCATCAAAGACGTTGCGAAATTGGCCGGCGTATCTATCGCAACGGTGTCGCGCACATTGGCTGAGCCACATAAGGTGTCGGAGAAAACCCGCGACAAGGTGATGGAGGCCGTTGCCTCCAGTGGTTATGTCACCAATACCCTGGCGCGAAATTTTCGTCGCCGCCGCAGTAACACCGTGGTGGTGTTGGTGCCAGATATTGCCAATCCCTTTTTTGCCAATATTATTCAGGGCATTGAGCGGGTTGCGAGCCGGAGTCAGTACCGGATTCTGTTGGGCGATACCCAGGGCAACGAGAGTAGCGAGCACGCCTACGCTGAACTGGTGTCGCAGCGGCAGGCCGACGGTGTGATCTGCTTGGGGCGCAATATTCCCTTTCCCTATCGCAAGGGGCGAAAAACCCTCGACCCCGACTGGCCGCCATTTGCCATGGCTTGTGAGTATCACGGCGAAATTCCTGTGCCGACGGTCTGTATTGACAATGTCGCTGCGGCTGCAGAAGCAATTAATCATCTCATCGAGCTTGGGCACCGCGACATTGCGTTTATCAATGGTCCGGCGGATTCCCCTTTGTGTGACGACCGCATGCTGGGATTCCGACAGGCGATGCAGGCGGCGCAGCTTCCGGTCAACAGTCGCTGGCTGAAAAGCGGAGATTTTACCTTGGCGTCGGGTTATCGCTGCATGGAGGAACTCTTGACGCTGTCACGTCGTCCTACCGCGCTGTTTTGTGCTAACGACGAAATGGCGATTGGAGCCATGCAGGCGTGTCGGGATGCCGAACTAAGTTTGCCTGAGGACATGTCTGTAGTCGGGTTTGATGATATTGCCTTTGCGGCGTATTCCCACCCCCGGCTGACCACTGTAAATCAGCCGCGCAACCGGATTGGCGAACAGGTGATGAAGATGATGCTGGCGATGCTGGCGGGTGAGAACCCCACTGAGTCTAGGCTGGTGTTGCCACATGAATTAGTTGTTAGGGAGTCGACGTGCGCGGTGTAACACCGGCCACTAGACTACCGTCC
Source organism: Litorivivens sp. (assembly GCF_057445395.1). Taxonomy (NCBI): domain Bacteria; kingdom Pseudomonadati; phylum Pseudomonadota; class Gammaproteobacteria; genus Litorivivens; species Litorivivens sp. The sequence goes on along the minus strand of NZ_JBVBUV010000006.1, from coordinate 27,611 downwards.
CGTCACCCCCTCAGGAGTCTTGACATAATCCCGTGTGCGCATCGCGTGGCTCAGTCTTGCTGGCCGTAGCTTCCGAACTTTTCCAGTACTTCCCGCATTTCCCTGTCAGTCAGTAGCTGTGGTTCGCCGATAGCAAGACATTGGTAGTAGCCTGCCGCAAGGTCTTCCACCTGAATCGCCAGATCCAGCGCCGCATGGGGCGTGGCGGCATACGCGATCTGACCGTGGTTGGCCATCAGGCAGGCGCTGCGGTTGCGCAGCGCTTCTACAACCAGTGTCGCCAGTGTGTCGGTACCAAAGGTGGCGTAGTCGGCGCATTCTATGGAGTCGCCGCCAGCAACGGCAACCATATAGTGATAGGCGGGAATGCCTTTGCGCAGGGCGGCAAGGGTGGTCGCAAAACGTGAGTGACAGTGCACGATGGCGCCGGCATCTGGGTAGTGGCGATAGATGGCGTTATGCATATGCCACTCGCTCGAGGGCTTCAACTGACCTGCAGGCGTGTTGCCACTATCATCGACAAAAACCAGATCGTCTGAGGTGGCGTTAGCGCAGGCTTGGCCCGTGGGGGAAATCAACATGCCACCAGCGACGCGAACAGAGGCATTGCCGGTACTGCCCGGGCTAAGCCGGGCAGTACCGAGATCGTGCAAGGCGTGACACAGGGCTACTCGCTCGGCGTTGAAGTCCTGTATCGGCTCCATATTACTGGGCGCCGTAGCGCAGGGCCTCAATGCGTTTTTCCAGCGGTGGGTGGCTGCTGAAAAGCTCAGCCAGCGATTGACCCTTGGCCTTGCGGATACCAAAGGCGGTCAGTTCGCCAGGCATATCACCGGGGTCAACGCCCTGTTCGGCTTGCAAGCGCTGCAGGGCGGCAATCATTGATTGCCGATCGGCCAGTGTGGCGCCTGCGTGATCCGCGCGAAACTCGCGCCAGCGCGAGAACCACATCACGATGGCGGAGGCCAGTATGGCCAGCAACATCTCGGTGATCATCACGACAATATAATAGCCAAAGCTGTAGCCGCGCTCGGTTTTAAATACGACCCGGTCGATGGTGTGGCCGATGACGCGAGCAAAGAACATCACGAAGGTATTCACCACACCCTGAATGAGCGTAAGGGTCACCATATCGCCGTTGGCTACGTGGCCAATCTCGTGGGCGAGCACCGCTTTTACTTCCTCGGGACGGAAGCGTTGCAGGAGCCCGGCAGACACTGCGACCAGTGCATCGTTGCGGTTCCAGCCAGTGGCAAAGGCGTTGGAGCTGTGGGAGGGAAAGATGCCCACTTCCGGCATTTTAATGCCGGCTTTGTCTGACAGCTCTTGAACCGTTTGTATCAGCCAGCGCTCTTCGCGATTGCGCGGCTCTGTGATGATCTGGGTGCCGGTGCTGCGTTTAGCCATCCATTTGGACAGGAAAAGCGAAATGAGTGAGCCTGACATGCCAAAGATGCCGCAGAACACCAGTAAGGCGGTCATGTTGAGATCCACCCCGTTGGCTTGCAGGTAGCCGGAGAACCCCAGAAGGTTCATAACCGTGCTTGCAACAATCAGGATGGCAAAGTTGGTGACGAGAAAGAGGGCGATTCTGAGCATCGACGTGATTCCGTTAGCCTTGTTCGGCTGATATATGGGGGCGATCAGTGGTGGTTTCAAGCGGCGCCTGGTCGTCCTCAACCATTGGCAGCGGGATGTCTGACGCTTCAACCTGTGGATTACCGAAGTCGTCCACCTCGCATTCGAGATAGTGGGCGCGCAATTCCATGTCCTTGGAGCTGAGTTCAAATACCATATTAATAGCATCGACCTTGTCGGCGCAGCGAAATACGACGCGCCGGTCCCTGCCGTCTGTCCATTCCTTTTGCTTGTTCAGATAGTGGCCGTGCTGGTTTTGAATCACAAAGGTTTTAGGCATAGCGGTTAGGTTGAGTCCTCATGGTTACAGGTTAACGTAGAGAGATGTCAATTCGCGTATTGTCTCTGAAAATAGCGCTGCAGGTAAGTATTACTCATCCAGCAGGATATCTTTGGCCAGGTTGATCTGCGACGCCAGATAGTCGTTGCCGCCGCGATCCGGGTGCAGTTTTTGCATCAGGCTGCGATGGGCTTTGATAATGGCATCGCGATCTGCGTCCTCGGTCAAACCGAGGACCGCCAGTGCCTGCGCGCGTGTCATGCTGCTGCCGGCATTTGATTGATTGGACTGGGATTGGTTCCAGTTGTCGCCAAATCGGTATTTGAAATAAGCATTGAGCAGATTAATGCTGTCTTGGTCGTTCTCGCAGCTCAGGTAAAGTTGTTGCAGCTCTTCCTGCGATAACGAATCCAGTGTTTTACCGGCAAAGCTGCCCTGCTTAACGGTCCCGCTGAGGCGGTTGCTGTCGTGATCCATACGCATCTGCAGCCAGTCAGTTTCTACTTCTGAGGTGTTGCCGCCACTGGCACCTTGCCCTGCAGCGCTGGCTTTGCGTTGATGTTGTATGAAAGGAATCATCCGAATCAGTAGAGGAAAGGCCTGGCGTACGAAGGGCAGCAGCGCGCCGATGAGCGCGCCAATCCAGTGGACCCGGCCGGTTAGAGCCAGTAGCACCAGCGCGCCGGCCAGTACGGTTACGGTCAGGGTGAAATAGTATTTGCGGCGATCGGCGGGCGGCTTGCTGTTGGTTCGGCGCACCACGGTAATAATCGCAAACAGTACCGCACCGGCCAATAATAATCGCAATAACACTACAGCTGCTCCAGTAAATGTCTGGCGGCATTATCCTGTAATTTGCGCAGGGCATCCACGCCGCCGCTGGCATAGCTTGCGACAGCGCGTAGCAAATCCCGCAATTGGGCGGCGCTGGCCGCATCAAAGCGCGCATAAGCGCCACCGCTGAGCTTGGCCAGGCGTTTGAAAACGCGGGTGACATCGCCGTCACTGCCTTCCTGAAAAAGAAACAGGGGTAGCTGACGCAGGCCGCACTCGCCGGCGAGACCGCACAGAGCGTCGACGGACTCTTCCACGGCGTCGCCGATAAAAATCACCGCCTTGAGCTTTTCCTGCTGGTGTTCAGCGAGGCAGTGACGCAAGAGGGTATGAATCTGGGTATAGCCTGCAGCGCAGCGTACGCTGACCATTTCGTCGTGTAACTGGCCGGGGGAACGGCCCCAGGGGCTGGCATGGAATTGTCCGAGCCCTCGGTAGTAACACAGTTGAATGCTCAGGCCACCCAGCGTTTTGCTGGCGTCGAACATTTCGCCGTGCAGGGCCCGTGCCTGATCCCAGGTGGGCTGGCGGCTGGCGGTGGCATCGAGTGCAAACACTAGTCTGCAGCCGCTAACACCACGTTTTGCGGGCAGTTTCTCGGCTTTATCGAGAAATGACGCAATGGCTTGGCTGGATGAGCGTTTTTCGGGGAAACTCTCGGTCACCGCATTCTCCTGTACCCTGCAAGCTGTGCTAAAGTCCGCTTAATTATACAGATAACACGAAAACTCCCTATGGAATCCACTCCTTCTTCGGTTATGGGCTGGCAGGATATTTCCTCAGCACACCGAGAACGCCTCTTCAAAACGCTCAGTGAGCAGCAAACTGGCGACAGCGACTGGGATCAGGTTTTTGCGCTGATGCGCCAGGGCCAGCGGGCTGCGGAGCAGGCGGATCTGGGCGATTTGGCAGATCAGTTCGCCGCCGGCCAGCATCTTGTGATCGATGAACTCAAGAAAGGTGGTCGTTTTTACGAATGGGAGCTGCAGTTCATGCAGTTGGGCATGGCTACCGGTGCCTTGTCCCTGGTGTACGATCGAATAGCCGCTCACTACCGCCTGCTGGGCGCCTTTCTTGATGAGATGCGCCGTAACCTACTGGCACCGGTCGTGATCATGCTGGCGCTTATTGTGGGTATGCCAGTAACCAGTTTTGCACTGGGAGAGATCAGCCTCTATGCAGCACTGGGGAATTTTCTGTTGGCATTGCTGCCGGGGATTGTACTGGTTTGTGTCGTGCCGCTGTCGCTGATGGCCTATCGCTCAGGTTGGGTGCCGGACGGGCTCAAGGGGCTGGTGTTTCGATTGCCGGGGATTGGTCGTTTACTGGCGCGCTACCAGACCTTTCATTTTCTGAGCCACCTCAATTTGTGTATTGCGGCTGGCTTTACCTTGCCTCAGGCTTTGAAGCACGCCGCGCGCCGGATGCCAGGAACCCCGATGAAAGCGCGTTTTCTGGGAGTGCATCACGCGGTGGAAGGTGGCGACAAATTGTCGGCTGCCCTGCAGAACAGCAAGATCCTGGACGGTGTTGCGGTGCCGGGGCTAGCCAGTACGGCGACTGCACTGGATGCCCAGATTGCACTGACCAAAGCGGTGTACGAGGACTGTGTTGCGCAGGCGGAATTCTGGTCGGGCGCGCTGCCTTGGCTGCTATTGGCACTGGCGCCTTACGTCGTGCTGATTAATGCCGTGTCGTTGTAGAAGGCGCCAGAACCCTTTTCTTACCACTCAGTTCGGCCATTTGATCCAGGTAATGCTTGCGCGCCAGCAATTCCGTCTCGATCTTGCGCCGTTCCCGAGCGCTTTCCCACTCATCGTTCTTTAATAGATCCAATAACTTGCGGCTGCACAGCGCCTTTACATTCAAATCTTTTTCCTGGGTCTTCATAAGTCTCTACCTTGTTCTTGTCTGCCTTTGTAGTGACGTGTATTTTGCGTGCTTTAAATGACACCCAAATGACAGGGTGAGTTCCCATGTCGCCCGTGGTAAAACTGCCGCTCCCAGGCGTGAAATATTGCCTTGCGCGGGCATGAATATTTTATTTGCGTGTGTCGAAATATGCTGTACGATTCGCGCCCTTTTCCGGTACCCCTGATTGGCAGTGGCACCACCAACCTGGCTAAAGCGGGGTTTATGCAAATGGAGCAAACGGTTCTTCCTGAAAGCAACTGGCAGCGAATTCGCGATTTTGCCGCAGACAAGCAAACACCTTGTCTGGTGGTGGATCGCGATATAATTCGTGGAAAGTTCCAGGAATTGCGGGAGGTGTTCCCTTACGCGTCTGTTTATTACGCAATGAAGGCGAACCCGGACCAGGCTGTTCTCCGTTGCCTGGAAGAGATGGGCTCCAATTTTGATATTGCCTCTGTCTATGAGCTGGACAAGCTGCTGGATCTGGATGTCAGTCCGGATCGCATGAGTTACGGAAACACGATCAAGAAGGCCCGCGAGATTGAATATGCCTATAACAAGGGTATTCGTATGTTCGCTACCGACAGCGAGTCGGATCTGCGCAACATTGCCAAATACGCGCCGGGCAGCAAGTTGTATGTGCGTATTCTGACTGAAGGGACCGAAACGGCTGACTGGCCTCTGTCGCGCAAGTTCGGCTGTCAGGCGGATATGGCTATTGAGCTGATTGTGCTGGCGAAGGAGCTGGGTCTGGATGCTTGTGGTATTTCTTTCCACGTGGGTTCCCAGCAGCGTGACATCGGTGCTTGGGATGCGGCCATTGCCAAAGTGCGCTTCATCTACGACCGCGTGGCTGAACACGGTATCAAACTGCGCCTGATCAATATGGGCGGCGGTCTGCCAGCGGTCTACAGTAACCGCAGTCACGATATCGAAGCTTACGGTACTGCGATTCGCCGTTTTCTGGATGAAGACTTCGGCGATGACCAGCCGGAGATCATCATCGAGCCCGGCCGCTCTCTGGTGGGGGAGAGCGGTGTGCTGATCAGTGAAGTGGTACTGGTTTCGCGCAAATCTCGCGATTCGCTTTACCGCTGGGTGTTTTTGGATGTAGGTCTGTTTGGCGGCTTGATCGAGTCTCTGGGCGAGTCCATCAAATATCCGGTGTACTGTGATAAAGCGGGTGTGTGTGGTGAAGAAGAGGAAGTCGTGCTGGCCGGGCCAACCTGCGACAGTATGGATATTCTCTATGAAGACCATCGCTATGCACTGCCGCAATCCCTCGAGGCAGGCGACCGGCTATACTGGTTGTCGACGGGTGCGTACACCACGAGCTACAGTTCAGTAGAATTCAACGGTTTCCCGCCGCTGAAAACCTACGTTATCTGATAACTATTGCGCCGGTGCGGTCGGCCTTTGTCCGATGTTGTCCTATCGGGAGAGGTCGGCTTTTGCCCCTTTAGCCATTCACTGCCAGCTTCTGTCCTGATAGTCGGCAGACGAGTTGGTCAATCAGCTCCCAAGGTTGCCCTGGCTGCTGGCCTTTAAAGGTCAAGTCTATTTTCTGGGCTAGTAGTAGCAGGCTAGCCAGTTCCCGTTCTTTGATTTTTGTCAGCGTCTGCTTGTACAGCGGTTTGCGTTTGTCCCAGACTCCGGCGCTATCCAACACCCGATCGATACCGGCGCCTTGGGCCAGCATTTGTGAGCAGCGGTGGAGCGTGCGCAATTCCCGGGTGATAGCGCCCATCATTGGAATGCCTTCGGCGCCTTCGGTGCGCAGTCCTGCCAACATTTTCAGGGCGGTGGTGGTTTGCCCCTGCAAAACACAGTCAATCAGTTTAAAGACATCGTAACGCGCACTGCTGGCCACCAACGCGTTTACCTCGTCGCCGCTGACTGCTTTGTCGCCCACGAGTATGCGCAGTTTTTCCAGCTCTTGGGCGGCGGCCAGCAGGTTTCCTTCGACCCGTTCAGCGAGCAGCGCAATGCCGGTGCGATCGATATTCAGACCAATCTGCTGGGCCCGTTGCTGTAACCATCGCGGCAGTTGGCTGCGGTCAATAGGCCAGATCTGAATCAGGGCGCCTTTGCTTTCAATGGCCTTCACCCACTTGCCGCGCAAGGCATTGCGATCGAGTTTGCCGGCAGAAATCATAAGCAGGGTATCGTCGCCAGCGGATTCGCAGAAGTCGACAACAGCCTGAGAGCCGTCTTTGCCCAACTTCCCATTGAGTCGGAGGTCTAGGATTTTGCGATCACCAAACAGTGACATGGACTGACTTGCAGCGGTCAGGTGGCCCCAATTAAAACCGCTGTCGGCATCGAGTACTTCGCGCTCGATAAAACCTTGATCGCGTGCGGCGGCGCGTATTGCGTCTGCAGTTTCCTGTGCAAGCAGCGGTTCATCGCCGGTAATCAGGTACACCGGTAACAGCGGGGAGCTGAGGTGTTTAGAAAGTTGATCCGCTCTCAATTTCATGATGTTGCCTGTCCAGCCAGCGGGTGAGTTGCAGTGCGATCTGTCGGGCTGCCGCTTCTTCGAGCTCGCTAACCACAAGTTGTGACTCGGTGCCTGAGCCTACCGGGTTTTCCGGGTCGGTGAACAGTACGCGTTGTTCGCGGACGAGCTGGGATTGCAGAATATTGCCGTCGCTGTCGAGCAGCGAAAGCTCGGCGGTAATAATGAGCAGCCGCTCGGCCGTACGCACATCGCTGTCGAGGGTGAGTACCGTATCACTGCGCTCGACCTTGTCAACCACGAAGCGGTATTGAGCTTGCGCCGAGGCTTCGGCGGCCACCACATTGTGAATGGCCAGTTGTTGCTTGATGCGCCGTCGCAGCAGATTATCACTGTGGTTCTGCTGGATTAGAACCGGGTCGTGGTAGGCGCCCGCAGTCTGCTGCGTGCTGCGCAACTGAAAACCGCAACCGGCGATAATGAGAGCGATTGCAGTGATGAGCAGTGCGCGCAGGCTGCCCATTAGCCCACCACAATATTGACAAGTTTCTGAGGCACAACGATTTCCTTGCGGATTGTCTTGCCGTCGATAAAGCGCAGTACATTTTCGTTGCTACGGGCGATGTCTTTAATACTTTCTGCGTCGGCATCGGCGGCAACTTGAATTTTGCCGCGCACTTTGCCGTTGACCTGAACCACCATCTCAATCGAACTTTTGACCAGCGCGCTTTCGTCGACCTGAGGCCAGGGCGCGTCGATAACCGCCTCGCTGTGGCCTAAGTCTTGCCACAGGGCGTGGCAGATATGAGGCACGATAGGGGACAGCAGAACGACACAGGCTTCGAGGGCCTCGCGGGTCACAGCCGGATTTCCTTCAAACTTACCGATCTCGTTGAGCAGTTCCATTACCGCAGCGATTGCCGTGTTAAACGTGAGGCGCTCACTATAATCGTGGCTCACCTTGGCGATGGTTTCGTGTGTTTTGCGGCGCAGGTCGCGATCTGCATCATTCAGCAATTCGATGTTAAGTGCGGCTGTATCGCCACTCTCTACGTGTGCGTGAACCGCCTTCCACAGTCGACGCAAAAATCGGTTCGCGCCCTCCACGGCAGAATCAGACCACTCCAGGCTTTGCTCGGGTGGTGCCGCAAACATCATAAACAGGCGCACAGTGTCCGCACCGTACTGTTCAATCATAGCTTGCGGGTCAACGGTGTTGCCCTTGGATTTTGACATCTTGGCGCCATCTTTAAGCACCATGCCCTGACACAGCAGTTGTTTGAACGGCTCGTTGCTACTGAGCAGGCCTTCGTCGCGCATCAGTTTGTGGAAGAATCGCGCGTATAACAGGTGGAGTATGGCGTGCTCGATACCTCCTACGTACTGATCAACAGGCAACCAGTAATTAGCCTGCTCAGGGTCGAGCATGCCGTCGGTGAAGTCGGGGCAGGTGAAGCGGGCGTAGTACCAGGACGACTCCATAAAGGTGTCAAAGGTATCGGTTTCTCGTTCGACCGCTTTGCCGTTCAGCTCTTCCTTGCGCCACTGCGGATCGGCTTTAATGGGTGACTGAACCCCATCCATCTCTACATCTTCCGGCAATAGCACTGGCAGTTTGTCTGCCGGTACCGGGATCTCGCCGCCTTCGGGCAGGTTGAACATGGGGATTGGGGCGCCCCAATAGCGCTGCCGTGATACGCCCCAGTCGCGCAGGCGATAGTTGGTGGTTACCTTGCCGGCACCTTTGCCTTCCAATACGCCGGAGATCGCGTTAAATGCGCCGTTGAAGTCGAGGTCATCGAATTCGCCGGAATTTACCAGAACGCCTTTGTCCACGTAGGCTTCTTTGTCGAGATCGACAGAGCCACCGTCAGCTGGTGCTATAACCTGTTTAATGGGCAGATTGTATTTGTGGGCAAATTCCCAGTCGCGCTGATCGTGGGCGGGTACGGCCATAACCGCGCCTGAGCCGTAGTCCATCAGCACATAGTTTGCTACCCATACTGGCACGGGTTTGCCGGTCAGCGGGTGAATGGCATTGATGCCGGTGGCCAGCCCCCGCTTTTCCATTTTGGCCATGTCGGCCTCGGCGACGGAGCTGGTTTTGCAGGTTTTGATAAAGTCTGCAAGTTCCGGATTGTCGTTGGCCAGGGCAAGGCTTATGGGGTGTTCAGCGGCCAAACTCAGATAGGTGACCCCCATCAGCGTGTCGGGCCGGGTGGTGTAAACGTCAAAGCCATCAATGCCTGCAACCGCACTCTCTAAGGTGAAGTGCATCTCCACACCCTGCGAACGGCCAATCCAGTTGCGTTGCATGGTTTTGACCTGTTCTGGCCAGCCGTCCAGGCTGTCAAGGTCGTCCAGTAGCTGGTCGGCGTATTCGGTGATGCGAATAAACCACTGGGGGATTTCCTTGCGCTCTACGGCGGTATCGCAGCGCCAGCAGCAACCGTCGATGACCTGTTCGTTGGCCAGAACCGTTTCATCCACCGGACACCAGTTAACCGCTGACGTCTTCTTGTAGACTAGGCCCTTTTCGTAAAGGCGGGTGAAGAACCACTGTTCCCAGCGGTAATATTCCGGGGTGCAGGTCGCCAACTCCCGATTCCAGTCGTAGGCAAAACCCAGCGCCTGTAGCTGTTCACGCATGTAGCGAATGTTTTCATGGGTCCACTTGGCTGGCGCTGTCTTGTTTTTGACGGCAGCGTTTTCGGCAGGCAATCCGAATGCGTCCCAACCCATGGGCTGTAGCACGTTCTTGCCCAGCATACGCTGGTAACGAGAGATCACATCGCCAATGGTGTAATTGCGCACGTGGCCCATATGCAGCTTTCCGCTGGGATAGGGGAACATGCTCAGGCAGTAGTATTTTTCGCGGCTTGGATCGCTCTGAACGGCAAAGCTCTGTTGGTCTTGCCAGTACTGCTGTACGGCTTTTTCGATCTGGTCGGCGTTGTAGTGTGTATTCATTGAATTTCGGTCAAGGGCTCTGGCGGCGTGGACGCTAAGGGCGCGCATTTTACCAGCTATGCACCCCGAGTGCTAAAGCCCGCGCGATTTGCTGGCGGATTTATTGTTGTTGGCTTTGTTGTTTGCTTTGTTGGCGGCGGGCTTGCGGGTAAACGCGGCCAATGCTGCCAAGCCAAAACACAGCAGCCACGTGGGCCAGGAGCCAGCAACCAGGAAGGGCGTATTACCGCTGCGTCCGCGTACGGTGGTGCTTAGTACGCCAGCCTCAAAGGCAGGAATTCTGGCGCTTACCTTGCCATGGGCGTCGACGACCGCCGTGGTACCGGTGCCGGTGGCGCGTATCAGTTCGCGGCCAGTTTCCAGGGCGCGCATCCGCGCCATCTGGAAGTGCTGCTTGGGTCCGATAGAGCGGCCAAACCAGGCATCATTGGATACAGTGAGTAGTAACTCGGCACCATTCATCTGCTTAACCAGAAAATCCGGGTATACCACTTCATAGCAGATATAGGGTGCCACGCTGTGGTCTTTGATCTGCAGTGGTTTTTGCTGGGGCGGGCCTTCGGTAAAGCTCGACATTGGCAGATTGAAAAATCGGATCAGCCCGCGCAGCCAGCTCTCGAGCGGCACGTATTCACCAAAGGGGACTAGCCGTTGTTTGGCGTATACACCGGTGCCTCCGGTTAGTACTACCAGCGCGTTGTAAACGCCCTCGGGCGTGCGCAGCGGAATACCGGTGACCAAGGCAGTGTCGGATTGCTCGGCCATTTGGGCCATGAGGTCGAGATAATCTTTGGCGACGTGATAGTAGTTGGGTATCGCGGCCTCTGGCCAGATAACCACGTCGTGTTGGCCTAGCAGTGGTTGCGTCATTTGGTCGTAGAGCTTGAGTGTTGGCTTGTAGCTCTCAGGTAGCCATTTTTTGTCTTGGGTAATATTGGCCTGTACCGCTGCAATTTTAAGTTCGCGCCCGTTGGTTTGGGTCCACTCGACGGATTGTAGGGAGTAGCCCAATACCCAGAGCCCCGCGGCGCCAACTATCAGTACATAGCGGCGGTTCAATAGGGCCTGGCTCAGGCAGGCACCGGAGAGGTACACCATCAAGCTTAATAGAAAAACGCCGCCAACCGGCGCCCAGCCTGCCAGTGGTGTGTCGATGTAGGCATAACCCAGATAGAGCCAAGGGAAGCCGGTAAGTAACCACACGCGAACCCATTCCGACAGCAACCACACGGCGGCAAAGCCAAGCACCCGTCCACCCATACCATCGCGCAGCCAGCGGCAATATACCCAGGCGGCAAGGGCGGGAACCGCGCCGAGAAACAGGCAAAACAGCGCAGTGAAAATGCCTGCCAGCGGCGCGGAGGTGAACCCGTAATCGTGAATGGAGATATACACCCACGACACGCCGCTCCCGAACAGGCCGACGCCATAGGCCCAGCCCAAAGCAAGCGCGCGGCGGGGTGTGGATTTTTCGAGTGCGAGGTTGAGCACTGCCACGGCCACGATACTCAGCGGCCACATGCCAAAGGGGGCGAACGAGAGCGTGACGGCGATGCCGCACAGAATCATTGCGACCAATGCGAGGGCAGTATGTGGTGTATTTTTGTGGTTCATTCGGTGCGCTTCACAGATTTGAGCTTATAGTAATTCAAGAACTGCATTGTCATCGATCAGAATCGCCATTTTGTGGCGACAAAAACAGGTGCGCATTAGGTTGGCGCTCAGGGTAGAGGATATTGAGTGGCTCGGGGATGCCGCGGTCATTGATGATGTGAGCGTGTCGGCGCTGTAATTCCCGGGCTTCACGCGCGCCGCAGGAGTGCGCAATAACTCCGACCTCTTGCATCAGATTGCTGGCGTAGTTGGCAACACGTATGGCTTTGTCCGCCGGCACCAGCCCTTGTTGCAGATCGGGATTGTGTGTAGTGACGCCGGTTGGGCAGGTGTTTTTGTTGCACTGCAGGGCCTGTATGCAGCCCAGTGCAAACATGAAACCGCGTGCGGAGACGATAAAGTCGGCGCCGACACACAGTGCCCAGGCGACGTCGGCGGGATTGATCAGCTTGCCGGAGGCTATCACCCGAATCCGCTGGCGCAATTGCCACTCGCTCAGTTTGTCCACTACCAGCGGCAGGCTGCGTCGGATCGATAGACCAACGTAGTCCATCAGGCTCTGTGGTGCGGCGCCGGTACCGCCATCGCCGCTGTCAATGGTGATGAAATCCGGGGCGCAGTCCAGTCCACGCTCGGTAATACGCTGGCACAGTTCGTCGAGCCACTCCATGTCGCCCATGACGGCCTTAAAGCCGGTGGGCTTTCCGGTAATATCGCGCACGCGAACAATCAGGTCGAGCAGCTCGTCGACATTTCGCGCTTCGATATGGCCGTTGGGGCTGATGGAATCTTGCCCTTCAGGGATGCCGCGAATGTTGGCGATTTCTGCGGTTACCTTGGCGCGCGGGAGAATGCCGCCTTTACCGGGTTTGGCCCCCTGGCTGAGCTTTATTTCAAACATGCGCACCGATTCATGGGCGGCTATCTGGCGCAGTTTTTCGTCGCTGAACAGGCCGTTGGCATCGCGTACGCCGTATTTAGCAGTGCCGATCTGGAAGACTAGGTCACAGCCGCCGCTGAGATGGTAGGGCGACAAGCCGCCCTCGCCGGTGTTGAGCCAGATTCCGGCCTGGGCGGCGCCATTCGACAGCGCGGTGACTGCGGGTACGGAAATGGCACCAAAGCTCATGCCGGAAATGTGGAAAAACTTGTCGGTGGTGTAAGGCTTGGGACAGTAGCCTTCGCCGACGGTAATGGCCGAGGCCGGCACAAAATCTTCGCGCAGGGTGGGGAAGGCGGCGTTGAGAAAAATGACGTCGTTGGCCTGATTCATCGGGTGGGTGGAGCCGAAAGCCACGGTGGTGTCGATATTTTTGGCGGCCCGGTACACCCATGCTCGCTGAGCGCGGTTGAATGGCAGTTCTTCCCGATCCATAGCAAAAAAATACTGCCGGAAGAATTCGCCCATGTGCTCAAACAGATAACGGAAACGACCGATCACGGGGTAATTGCGGCGAATGGCGTGCTGGGTCTGGCGCACGTCAACGATATAGAGATAGGCGATCAGTAGCAGACCGAACAGGAGCAGTATCAGAAAGACGACGACACTGAGTTCGATGAACTGTTGGGCAAAGCGGTGCAGGGAATCGTTCATAGGCTCCGACACATGATTGTCGTGTCAGAGCCTAGCATTAGTGAGACTACTGAACCAGCTCCTGCTGATCTACGTCGGCTTCTTCCAACAGGCGCATGCGCAGCAGGTGTATCTGCCGGTTGTCGGCATTGATTACCTTGAACTCGCAGCGGTCGATGGTAGTCACTTCATTGCGGCTGGGTAGGTGGCCCAGTTGCTGCAAAATGATACCGCCGATGGTGTCGAATTCTTCATCGCTGAACTCGGTTTTGAAGGTGTCGTTGAAATCGTCGATTGGGGTCAGCGCCTTGACGATAAAGTCGTTATCGGCAATCTTGCGGATAAAGGCGTCGTGATCTTCGTCGTATTCATCTTCAATTTCACCCACTATCTGTTCCAGCACATCCTCAATGGTGACCAGGCCGGCAACACCGCCGTACTCATCGATCACCACCGCCATATGGTTGCGCTTCTCGCGGAAATCACGCAGCAGTACATTGACCCGTTTGCTTTCCGGTACCAGAGTGGCGGGCCGCAGTATGCTCTGCAGATTGACCTCCTCGGGGTTCTCGTTCAGCAGCTGGGGCAGGAGATCCTTGGCTAACAGTATGCCCAGTACCTCGTCGGCGCTTTCGCCAATAACGGGGTAGCGGCTGTGAGCAGATTTTATTATCAGGGAGAGGATCTCATTGAAGGGCTGATCTACCTTGATCACCACCATCTGTGGGCGAGGCACCATGATCTCACGGGCCTGCATATCCCCTACATTCATCGCACCTTCAATAATCCCGAGTACATCGCTGTCTATCACCTCGTTCTGGCGCGCAATGCGCAGAATGTCGATAAGGTCATCTCGGTTTCTTGGTTCGCCGGCGAAGGCCTGAGCAATTTTTTCGATCCAGGACTTGTCGCCTGAATCGTTGCCAGATCGGTCGTCGCTCATGAATTTGTGTGCTGTCCTCCTGTGGGAGCTATCTTGCGTTTACGCTGCATGGGTTTGTGGGATTATCAATCCGGCCGGCTAGTTTGCCAGATAGGGGTTCGCAAACTCCAGTCTTTCCAGAATATCTATTTCCAGCGCTTCCATTTCCTGGGCTTGTGTATCATCAATGTGATCATAACCAATCAGGTGTAACGTGCCGTGTACCACCATGTGAGCCCAGTGGGCCGGGGCTGTCTTGCATTGTTCGGTTGCCTCTCGTTCTACGACGCTGGCGCAGATTACCAGATCGCCGAGTAAAGGCAGACCGAGCTCCGGTGGCAGGTCGGCGGGAAAAGAGAGCACATTGGTGGGTTTGTTTTGCTGGCGATACTGGTGGTTCAGTTCGGCACTCTCGGCTTCGTCTACAACGCGAATGGAGACCTCGGCTTCGTCGCGCTGTCCGCTCAGGGCAGCATGAACCCAGCGTTCAAAGTCGGCTATCTGGGGTAATGCAGAGGCCGAACTGGCATTGTGCAGATCGACGATCAGGTTCATGACTTGGTTTTGTCTAGGGAGGCGGTATCGCCGCTATACGCTTCGTAGGCTTCGACAATGCGCTGCACCAGTGGGTGGCGCACGACATCCTTGGACTGGAAGAAGGTCATGCTGATGCCGTCAATGTCTTTCAGTACATTCAACACGTGAGTCAGTCCTGATGGGGTGCCTCGCGGAAGGTCTATCTGGGTCGCATCGCCAGTAACAATGGCCGTTGAGCCGAAACCTATCCGGGTCAGAAACATTTTCATCTGTTCGCGCGTTGTGTTCTGCGCTTCGTCCAGCAGGATGTAGGAATTATTCAGGGTGCGACCACGCATATAGGCCAGTGGCGCAATCTCAATCACATTGCGTTCAATCAGTTTGCTGACCATTTCAAAGCCGAGCATCTCGTAGAGAGCGTCGTACAGTGGGCGCAGATAGGGGTCTATTTTTTGTGCAAGATCGCCGGGCAAAAAGCCGAGTTTTTCGCCTGCTTCCACGGCCGGGCGAACCAGTAGTATCCGTTCCACTTCGTTGTTCATCAGGGCTTCAACCGCGCACGCGACGGCGAGGTAAGTTTTGCCGGTGCCAGCCGGGCCAACGCCGAAGTTGATGTCGTTGGCTTTGACTGCGCGCACATATAGCTGCTGGTTTTTGCCGCGCGGTTTGATGGTGACCTGTTTGGTGCGGATGATTGTCATCGGCGCGACCGTGGTTTCAGCATCTCGCGCCTGTTCCAGTCCCGCTTCCTGCAGGTGCAGGTGTACTGCCTCTAGATTGAGGCTGGCACCGTTTTCGCACTCTCGGTAAAGGCTGTCGATGACCGAGGTCGCCGCTTCAACGTTTGTCTGCGGACCTTCAAGCGACAGGGCGTTGCCCCGAATGCCAATGCGAACGGCCAGGCGCTGTTCAATCAGCTGCAGGTGTTCGTCAAATTGGCCGCAGAGCTGTGCCAATAAGTGTGGGTCGTTGGGTTCGAGGGTGAGAACAGTTTGTATGGGTGCTGAAGTCAATGTGTTACCAGAATTACCGTCAAAATGACGTCGATGATGGTTTTAGGATAACCGAGTTTATGTGCCTGCCAAACCATTATTGCGCGCAGAGCTCGCCGCGCAGGGAGTTTGGCAGTGCCTGAGTGATGGTGACTTTAGCGAATTCGCCGATAAGTGATTGATCTGCTGAGCTAAAGTTGACTACTCGGTTGTTTTCGGTGCGACCCTGCAGTTGCCCGGGGTCTTTTCGGGATACGCCGGTCACCAGCACTGTCTGGGTGGTGTCAACCATGTTTTGGCTGATTTCCTGGGCTTTCTGTACGATGCGTTGCTGCAGGATCTGC
Source organism: Litorivivens sp. (assembly GCF_057445395.1). Lineage (NCBI taxonomy): Bacteria > Pseudomonadati > Pseudomonadota > Gammaproteobacteria > Litorivivens > Litorivivens sp. Next base: position 11,535 of record NZ_JBVBUV010000006.1, on the reverse strand, counting down.
AGGCGTTGCTTCTTGAGCGCTTCAGGCGTTTCGTCATCTAGCTGGGAGGCGGGGGTGCCGGGTCGGGCGCTATAGATAAAGCTGAACGAAGTATCGAAACCGATGTCGGCAATCAGGCGCATGGTTTCGCTGAAATCCTGTTCGGTTTCTCCGGGAAAGCCCACGATGAAGTCAGAGGAGAGGCTGATATCCGGGCGAATTTCCCGCAGTTTGGCGATTTTAGCGCGATATTCATCAGCCGTATGGCCGCGCTTCATAGCCTTCAGAATTCGGTCAGAGCCGCTCTGAACAGGTAGGTGAAGGTGGTTCACCAGCTGCGGTATATGGCGATAGGCCTCTATCAGAGCGTCCGAAAACTCCACGGGGTGGGAGGTGGTGTAGCGAATGCGATCTATGCCGGGAATTGCAGCAACGAAGCTGAGCAGCTCTGCGAAGTCGACGATATCGCCATCGGAGGTGGCGCCGCGGTAGGCGTTAACGTTCTGACCGAGCAGGTTTACTTCGCGTACACCGCGATCGGCAAGGGATTCCACTTCGGCGATGACTTGTTCCAACGGCCGGCTGACCTCTTCGCCCCGGGTATAGGGCACGACGCAGAAGGTGCAGTACTTGGAGCAGCCTTCCATAATGGAGACAAACGCACTGGGGCCGTCTACAGAAGGTTCCGGCAGGCGGTCAAACTTCTCAATTTCCGGGAAGGTAACGTCGACAACAATGGGGCCATCGGGTTTGCGGCTTTTCAGCATGTCCGGCACGCGGTGTAGGGTCTGGGGGCCAAAAATGACATCCACATAGGGTGCCCGCTGGCCGATGTCAGCGCCCTCTTGACTGGCGACACAACCGCCGACGCCAATCACCAGATCAGGGTTTTTGTCCTTGAGCTGCTTCCAGCGGCCTAGCTGGTGAAATACCTTTTCCTGGGCTTTTTCCCTTATAGAGCAGGTATTTAGAAGGAGAACATCCGCTTCTTCCGGGTTGTCGGTGGGCTCCAGGCCATGCGAGACCCCCAGCAGATCCTGAATACGAGCGGAATCGTACTCGTTCATCTGGCAGCCGTGGGTTTTGATGAAAAGCTTTTTCGGTGCGTTGGCCATAAGGGTGCCCGGAACTCGCAACTGTCTGAAAAATGGGCGGCCATTATACAGAGCGGGGGCTGAAACCCCCAAGCGGAGTTGCTGTTTTTTTGCACGCCAAATTCGCAAATGTGCTACTATCGCCGCCCTTTTTTTGATACTGCAGGTTGCTGGTGCGCGAATGAGCAAAACGCCCATCTACAAAGTTATTTTTTACAACCAGAATCAGGTATACGAGCTGTACGCCAAGGCAATTTACCAGAGTGAGATGTACGGCTTTCTGGAGGTGGAAGAGTTTGTGTTCGGTGAAATCGGGCAGGTTATTGTGAATCCGGGTGAGGAGAAGCTCAAAAATGAGTTTGCCCAGGTAACGCGTTCCTATGTGCCTATGCACTCCATCATCCGCATTGATGAGGTGGAGAAAGAAGGTGTGGGCAAGATTCACGAGCTGCCGGCAGGCAGTGGCAAGGTCGCCAATTTTCCAACTATGCCCCAGCGCCCTGGCAGCATTACTGGCGATTCAGGAGACTAGAGCGCCAGTCCCAACGGGTTGGTTAGCCACCTATGGGCGGGAGCCCCGCCCATAGGTGGCGCTGTTTAGGCGGCTTTCAGCCACTGGCGCACAGTTGCCAGCTTCACACAGGTCACAAACACATCGGTGGCCGCCTCAATATCTGCCACTGTCGGTACGCTCGGTGCAATGCGGATGTTTTTGTTTTCCGGATCTTTACCGTAGGGGAAGGTTGCTCCTGCTGGGGTCAGCTTGACGCCAGCCTCGGCGGCCATGGCAACGACTTCGGTGGCCAGCCCCGGCAGTGTGTTGAAGGAAATAAAGTAACCGCCTTGCGGTGTAATCCATTCGCCGGCTCCGGTTCCAGCCAGGCCTTTTTCCAGCCCTTTTAGAACCGCATCAAAACGCGGTCTGAGCAGTTCCGCGTGCAGTTTCATGTGGTTGAGTAGTTTGTCGTAGCTTTGGAAAAACTCGACATGGCGCAGTTGATTGATTTTGTCGGGGCCAATCTGGGTCATTCCCAGCTGCTTGCTGAAAACGGCCAGATTCTTTTCTGATAGGCCCATAAACGCAACACCTGCGCCGGCGAAAGTGACCTTGGAGGTGGAGCCAAAAATATACACGCTGTCTTCGGTTCCCGCCTTGCGGCAGGCGTCCATGATATTAGCGAGTTGCGGTGCATCTTCGTTCAGGAAGTGAATGGCATACGCGTTATCCCAAAAGATGCGGAAATTGCTACCCGCCATGTTGCCCAGCTCGGCGAAGCGCGCAACTACCGCGTCGCTATACACGTGGCCCGTGGGATTGCTGAAGCGGGGAACGCACCAGATACCTTTGATCAGAGGGTCGGCTTTTACCAGGCGCTCGATTTCGTCCATGTCGGGACCATCGTCGAGCAGTGGTACGGGAATCAGTTCTATGCCCAGAGTTTCCGAGACGCTGAAGTGTCGGTCATAGCCGGGAACGGGGGCGAGCATCTTTATTGGCCCGTCTTCCTTTATCCAGGCGGTATCTGGGCCATTGGCCCCCAAGTGCATGGCAAAGTGCGCGGCAAAGTACATCAGCGTGAGGCTGCTGTTGCCGCCCACCAGGGTTTCGTCAGGCTTGACGCCAATGACCTGTGAGAACAGCTTGCGTGCTTCGGGAATGCCGAGCAGGCCGCCGTAGTTGCGCAGGCTGGCATCGGCGAGCGCCTGCTGTGCAATATCACCGAGCAGGCCGTTAGAGAGGTTGAGCTGGTCTGTGCTGGGCTTGCCCCGGGTCAAGTCGAGGTTGAGGCCGCGCTGCTTAATCGCCTCATACTGCTCGCTGAGCTCAGTTTCGAGGTTGCGCAATTCCTGGGCGTTCATGTTGGCGTGCAAGACTAATCCCCTTCACAAAAAAGAAACAGCGGCCGTTGCCGGTTATCGGCGGGCAATTATACGCGGTTTGCGTTGAGAAAAAACGGAAATGCTTGGGGGATCAGCCGCTGGCTTTCAATGTTTCATTTTCTGGGCTGTGCAGACGCTTGCGCAGACGTTTCAGGCTGGAAATCAGCTCTACACCCTTGGCGGTGTTGAAGTCGATCAGCTTGAGACCGTTGAGAAGGTCCCGTTCAATCTGATCGCCCAGGAACTCGGTATTGGTATAGCGCAGTTGTTTATCGTCGCAGTGCAGATACCAGATGATATCGTCGACCAATGACAGCGCTTGCTGGGTAGAAATGGCGTCTTCGCCGTCTTCCAGCCAGATTTTGGCAATCACGCGATTCCATAGGCTAAATACCAGCTTGTGCAACAGCGGTGGCACATCGCTCATGTCCTGCATCTTTTCTTCAAGGCGTGCATTAACCTTGTCGAGGTGATTGATTGTCGCTTTCGGTTTGTGGGGTTGCTCGATGGATTCCTGCTCTTCGCGCTCCAGGCGGTGCATTTGATAGGCGAGATAATCCATCAGTTCTTGGTGCAGAATTTTTAAAAGGGCGGGGTCGCCACGATAACTCTGGGTTCCGGCGCCAACGCCCATATCAATCGACTGCTTGACGTTTAATAGCATTTTCCTGCGTTCGGAGGGGGGGCTGCTGACCCAGTTTGCCACCGTCGCGGTTACCTGATGCACGAGCTGTTTCGCTGGATGCAGTGACTGCATAAAGGAGCCGCGATCCGCCAGGGCAACGCTTTCGACGGTAGGGCGGATGCGAGCAGCGAGAGATTGGAGCGAACGCGGTACCCCGCTCATGGTGGTGAGGGGGTGAAACAGGCGGTCAACGTCTGCCAGCAGTTCTTCATCACTGTATTGTCGGTGCTGGAGGTCGTCGTGAGGGTGGAACCAGCGGTCGCGCAGAGCGCGGGCCGCCTCGCTCATTGTGTCGAGCTCATCGAGCTTGCTGCGGAGTTCGTTCAGACGGTCGACCGCCATCGCGCGAGTTGATGCGTCGATGGAGGTGTCGCGGAGTTTCTTTTCAAGGTGGTTGATCCATGCCTCGATATTGGAGCGTCGGTCGATATGGGTGGCAGTTGACGAGGCCGTCATTTCCAGAAGCCCGACATAGAGCTGCCCCAGGCTGTCTATAAACTCCTTGCGAAACACCTCGCGCGCGGTATCCCTGGCGGCCTGCGCCGGATCAAGCAGGTTGAATGCCCGTTGAAACAGTGTGGCGAACACCTCTTCGCGCAGGGTTAGGCAGTAATTGTACAGCTCGTCTTTGCTGCCAGCTTTGTTGAGGAGCGATTGCAGCTCCGGGCTTGGCCGTTGCTGCGGTATGACTTTGATTGAAGGGTCTTCGCCGCGGGTAGCATTGTGCACCAGCTGTTGGAAATGCTGGCAGATGCGCTGGCGATTGTTTTCCAGATATTTGTGGTGTTTGAAGTACAGGAGTGCGTCATCGCGCTCCGTCTCACTCATTGCCATATCCAGCAATTTTTGCGAGAGTTCGCCAACGCAGAGAGAAATCTGGTTTTCCACCCACCGCATCGTGTGGTTGTGGAAAGCTTCCAGCGATGCATGCCCCTCAGCATCTTGCATGGCCATGTCTCCAAGGGTTGTGCTACTGATCCATCTGCACAATATTAAATTATTAGTCGATTGATCATACTTTGAACAGTTTATACTTGTAAAGTCAATAAGTCACATTTTGTGTTCACTGCTAACGAGGCAGATTGATGAGTATAGAAGAAGAAAACAAGCGGCGAGTTGAGGCTTTCTTTGATGCCATGAATGCCGCCGACTCGCAGCGTATCGCGGCCGCATATGCCGAGGATGGAACCTGCTGGACGTCGGGCAATACGCTGATTTCAGGTACGTTGACGAAGCCGCAGATTGTAGCTGGCGCTAGTGCGGTGCTGGATGTCTTTCCCGAAGGTTTGGCGTTTACCGTACATGCAATGACCGCTGAGGGTGAGCGGGTGGCGGTAGAAGCTGAATCGAACGGTCAACATGTGTCGGGAAAATGGTACCGCAACCTTTACCATTTCCTGTTTGAGTTCCGAAACGGCAAGTTACTTCGCCTGAAGGAATATATGGATACCGAGCAGATCACAGACGTGCTGTGTGGTGGTGAGCGCCCACCGCAGGCTGAATAGTCAGGGCGCGTCGGCTAATACAATAGCGCGCAGTGGTGCCGGATGGCCTTCCAGGGTCTGGCTGTGGTCTTGCGGGTTGAGAAATTCTGCCAGCGAATGAAATTGCATCCATTGAGTACGACGCTGTTCCTCAGTCGTCGTTTTTGTTACGTCTACGGTGCGAACATTTCTAAAGCCTACCTTGCGTAGCCACAATTCCAGCGTGCCTGTGCTGGGCAGGAACCAGACATTACCCATGCGGCTGTAGCGCCCTTCAGGTACCAGGCAGTAGCCGGTGTCGCCTTCTACTACAAGGGTTTCCAGAACCAGTTCGCCGCCGGAACAAAGCGCGTCGCGCAACTGGATCAGGTGATCAAAAGGGGAGCGGCGGTGATAGAGAATGCCCATCGAAAACACTGTATCAAAGGCGCGCAGTTTTTCCGGCAGGTGTTCAATGCCAACTGGCAGAACACCAACGTGGTGATCCTGCAGGTAGTGCTGAAGGGCCTGAAATTGCACAACGAAAAGTGGTGTTGGCTCAATGCCAACGACCAACTGCGCGCCGGCGCCGCGCATTCGCCAGCAGTGGTAGCCACTGCCGCAGCCAACATCCAGAACTCGACGCCCGGTGAGATTGGCGATATGGGGAGCAAGACGTTGCCATTTCCAATCAGATCGCCATTCGGTGTCAATGAATGTGTCAAAGAGTTGAAACGGGCCTTTGCGCCACGGGTGCAGCCCTCGTAGAGCGGCGTCGAGCTGTTGCTGCTGATCGGTGCTGATTTCGCCCGCGACTGTCACGGTATCGCGATTGATTTGTTTGTCTGTTACCAGCGTTGTTGGTAGCGCATTCAGGCAGTCCAGCCAGCGCGGCAGGTCTCCATAGCGCTTTAGATCAAGACCTGCTGCGATCTGATCGTTGAGAAGTGGCAGCCAGCTCGCCAGCGGTGTGTCGCTAAAGTGCGCAAGAAAGTTGTCGAAATTCATGCCTTGATGGCCACCAGAGAGGCAAAATTAAAGCATTGAAACCATACATCTACACTACTGAAGCCGGCGCTGCGCAGGCGTTGTTCGTGGGTGTCGAGAGTTTCTGGTTGCAGAACGTTTTCCAGGGCGCTGCGTTTCTGTGCAATTTCCAGGTCGCTGTAGCCATTGGATTTTTTGAAGGCGTGGTGCAGGTCGGTATTGAGTTCCTGCAAATGCGGGTCGGCGAAGCGAATTTTTTCTGACAGTATCAGAATGCCGCCTTTAACCATGCCGTTGTAAATCTCGCGCAGCAGGGCATTGCGGGATTCAGGCTCGAGAAACTGTAGGGTAAAGTTTAATACGACCACCGACGCGCTGCGGATGTCGATGTTTCGGATGTCAGCGCACACCATGTCGACCGGGACGGTGGAATCGGGCAGCCGCTCCGACAGGCGAGTGAGCATGGCTTGGGAATTGTCTACGGCGACGATGCGGCAGTCGCGGTCGTTCAAGTATTGTGCCATGGCAAAGCTACTGGCCCCGAGGGAGCAGCCGAGATCGTAGCAGCGGGTGCCGGGTTTGGCGTAGCGATCTGCCAATACCCCGGTCATGGCCACGATGGTGCTATAGCCCGGTACCGAGCGCTGAATCATGTCGGGAAAGACCGAGGCGACGGTATCGTCAAACGCAAAGCGATCTATCGCGGTTCGCGGCGTAGAGTAAATGGTATCTCGAGGGGTGCTCATGGGGCTCTGTATCAGCTGACAACGCCGCAAATTTTACCACAGCAATTGGCAGCGCGCGGGGTTCAGCCAATTGGCATGCGTAGCGACGTTATAAGTTTGAAAAGCAATGCCAGCCGCATTATGACCAGATACAAAAAACCCACCGCATGGGTGGGTTTTTTGTATCTGGTAGCAAGGGGCGGATTCGAACCGCCGACCCCAACATTATGAGTGTTGTGCTCTAACCAACTGAGCTACCTTGCCGCAAAGAGGCGCGCATTTTCCCGGGCTGGCTGAAGTTTGTCAAGGAAAAGGCAGTGATAGTCTGTCGAGATAATATGGGGATGTTTTGTTTGGTTGATTTGCGATCAGTCGATGCGCGCCAAGGTGGCGTTGCGTGTTGACTAGGCGTACGTGTAGGCGTACGCTTCTAGTGTTGGAGGAGTCTTATGACCACACTGAACGCGACGGAAGCGCGATCCAAGCTCTACGCTTTGATCGATGAAACATCTACCAGCCATCAGCCAATTGTCATCACTGGAAAGCGGGGTAATGCGGTGTTGCTGGCGGAAGAAGACTGGAACGCTATTAATGAAACGCTTCACCTATTATCACTACCTGGTATGCGTGAGTCGATTAGGGAAGGCATGGAAGCTGATCTGAACGATTGCAGCCAGGAGCTCGATTGGTGACGTGGAAACTTTACTACACGAAACAGGCGCAGAAGGATGCCCGCAAGCTGGCATCCGCAGGTCTAAAGGAGAAAGCGGCCGAGCTTCTCGAAATTCTGAAAAATAATCCCTTCCAGAATCCGCCTCCCTTCGAGAAGTTAGTGGGTGATCTGGCTGGTGCCTACTCCCGACGGATCAATATTCAACATCGTTTGGTGTATCAAGTGCTCACGGAGGGCAAGGCGGTAAAGGTGTTGCGGCTATGGGCGCACTATGAGTAGTCACGCCGAGCGTGCGTTACGCTATGTTTTTGCGGATGATTCTTTTGTGACGCCTTATAGCTTTAAGGCGTCACATATGAATCATATTTCGAGGTAAGTAGTATCGCTAAACGTTAAAGCGAAAATGCACGACGTCGCCGTCTTTGACGATGTAGTCTTTCCCTTCCAGTCGCCATTTGCCGGCATCTTTCGCGCCCTGTTCGCCTTTGTACTGAACGTAGTCATCGAAACCGATCACTTCTGCGCGGATAAAGCCTTTTTCGAAATCAGTATGGATCTTGCCCGCAGACTGAGGGGCGGTGGCGCCCTGGGGTATGGTCCAGGCGCGAACTTCTTTGGGGCCCGCGGTGAAGTAAGTATGCAGGCCGAGCAGCTGATAGCCGGCGTGGATCACACGGTCGAGTCCGGGTTCTTCCATGCCGAGATCGGCCAGGAATTCGGCTTTTTCATCGTCTTCGAGTTCGGCGATTTCTGACTCAAGCTTGTTGCAGATGGGGACTACAATCGCGTTTTCGGCCGCGGCGATTTCGCGCACGGCATCAAGATAGGGGTTGTCGTCAAAGCCATCTTCGTTGACGTTGGCAATGTACATGGTGGGCTTGGTGGTCAACAGGTGCAGTTGCTGGCTGAGCGCCTTCTCGTTGTCGTTAAGGCTCAGAGAACGCACCGGTTTGCCTTCGTCGAGGTGGGTCTGCAGCTTCTCCAGCACGGCTTTCATGGCAATGGCTTCTTTGTCGCCGCTTTTGGCGGTGCGCACGACTTTCTGCAGCTGTTTTTCCACGCTTTCCAGATCGGCCAGGGCCAGCTCTGTGTTGATAACGTCGATATCGTCAGCGGGATTCACCTGATTTGCAACGTGAATCACGTTGTCATTGTCGAAGCAGCGCACGACGTGGGCGATGGCGTCGGTTTCACGGATGTTGGCCAGAAACTGGTTGCCCAGGCCTTCGCCTTTGGAAGCGCCAGCGACGAGGCCGGCGATATCCACAAACTCCATGGTTGCCGGAATGACCTTTTCGGGTTTGACGATATCTTTCAGGGCGTTCAGGCGCGGGTCGGGTACAGCGACGATGCCGGAGTTGGGCTCGATGGTGCAGAAGGGAAAGTTTTCTGCATCAATACCCGCTTGTGTCAGTGCATTAAACAGGGTGGATTTTCCCACGTTGGGAAGGCCGACAATGCCGCAGTTAAAACCCATGCTCAGGATTCCTTGAAAGTGTGTAGCCGGTTCATGGCTTTGCTTATATCGCCGCTAATAACGTCCGGCAATACACGCAGGGATTCGTCAATGGCCGCCATTATGCGTTCGCGGTCGTCCTGGCTGGGCTTATTCAGCACGTAACCGGACACCTTGCCGGCGTGGCCTGGGTGGCCAATACCAATTCGCAGGCGGTGGAAGTCTTTCTGGTTACCTAGCGCTTTGACTATGTCGCGCAGGCCGTTGTGCCCACCGATGCCGCCACCGGTTTTCAGGCGTGCAGTGCCGGGCTCGATATCCAGCTCGTCGTGTACGATCAGTACCTCGCCGAGGGGTATCTTGAAAAAATTGATAATGGTGCCGACGGCCTGACCGCTGAGATTCATGTAAACCGAGGGAATCAGCAGACGAATGTCACTGCCGCCTAGGCGGATCTTGGCGGTGCGGGCGTTAAATCGGCTTTCGCCAGATAGAGCAACGCCGGATTGCCGTGCCAGTTCTTCAACCAGCCAGGCTCCGGCGTTGTGGCGTGTCTCTTCATATTCCCGGCCCGGGTTGCCCAGGCCGGCTATGAGTTGAATTGCCATCGCAGAAGAGGGTTAGTCTTCAGACTTCTCTTCAGTCGCTTCGGCGTCATCATCACCTTCGGCGTCAGCATCGTCCTGAACGCCGCCGCGCGGAGTAATGACGTTGGCGACCGGAAGGTCGTGATCTTCGCCGTGCGACAGGGCAACACTTTCAACACCTTCCGGCAGTGACAGGTCGGAAATGTGCACAGTCTGGCCGACTTCGATGTTGAGCATATCGACTTCGATAAACTCGGGCAGGTCTTTCGGCAGGCAGGTCACTTCAAGTTCGGTCATGGCGTGGGCCACGATACCGCCCTGCATTTTCACGCCGTGGCACTTCTCTTCGTTGATAAAGTGCAGCGGAACGCGCATGGTGATCTTGGTGGTGGCATCAACGCGCATAAAGTCAGCGTGGGTCAGCTGTGCTTTGGAGGGGTGACGTTGCAGGTCTTTCAGAACGACCTGCTCGGTGCCCGCGCCTTCAATTTCCAGGGTGATCAGGCTGGTGTAAAAGGCCTCATCTTCCAGGTCTTTGACCAGATCTTTCTGCAGAACAGAAATGTTCAGCGGATCTTTCTTGCCGCCGTACACAATGGCTGGAACTTCGTTCGCCAGACGACGCAGGCGGCGGCTCGCACCTTTCCCCGCGTCCTGACGCACTTTCGCATTCAGGGTATATTCGCTCATCGTATTTCCTCCGATGTGGGCGATACACTGTCTTACCTGCGACCGGCTCGACAGTGGGTTTCAGTTATCCGTCAGCGCTTCTATGACGACGCAGTATTAACGAAACAGTGCGCTGATGGACTCTTCATTGCTGACTCGACGGATGGATTCCGCGAGCAGGGACGACAGCGTGAGCTGTCGAATTCGTGTGCAGGCTTTTGCTTCCGGGCTGAGCGGAATGGTGTCGGTCACTACCAGTTCGTCGAGCTCGGAGTTTTCAATATTGTCGACGGCCTTGCCCGACAGCACCGGGTGGGTGCAGTAGGCGACGACTTTGGATGCGCCGTTGGCTTTGAGTGCGCCGGCGGCTTTACACAGGGTGCCGGCGGTGTCGACCATGTCGTCAACCATGATACAGGTGCGGCCGTCGACCTCACCTATAATGTGCATGACCTGGGTTTCATTGGCTTTGGGGCGACGCTTGTCGATGATCGCGAGATCGGCATCATTGAGCTGCTTGGCAATAGCGCGAGCGCGCACCACACCGCCGATGTCAGGTGAAACTACCATCGGATCGTCGTGAAACTGTCTGGCGATATCGTCTAGCAATACGGGCGAGCCGTAGACGTTGTCGACCGGAATATCGAAAAAGCCCTGAATCTGTTCGGCGTGAAGGTCTACCGTGAGTACGCGGTTAATGCCCACGCGGCTCAGTATGTCGGCCACAACCTTGGCACTGATCGGAACTCGCTGGGAGCGAACCCGGCGGTCCTGGCGGGCGTAGCCGAAGTAAGGCATTACGGCCGTGATGCGGCCGGCCGAGGCGCGGTGCAGGGCGTCGGCCATCACCGCGACTTCCATCAGGTTGTCGTTGGTCGGTGCGCAGGTAGGCTGGAGAATAAAGACATCAGCGCCGCGCACGTTTTCATTGATTTCGACCATGATTTCGCCGTCGCTGAATTTGTCGACGGTGGCATCACCCAGCGGAATGTGCAGGTGGTCTACAACTTTGCGGGCCAGTTCCGGGTTGGCATTCCCGGTAAAGATCATCATTTTTGACACGGTAGTAAAGTCCTGTCTTTCTGATCGCCTGGAGGTTCGAAACACATGCGGCGTTAAATTCCTCAAGGCTCTGCCCTGAGCCCTGACAGCTGTCACGCCGCCGGAAAAATCGCGGGGCCTGAACGAAAAATAGCTGCGGTGGGCAGCTACATCAAAATAAAGCACTCGATGTCGGTTGGTTCGGGAGTCGGGGCGGGAGGATAGACTCAAACAGCCTATGGGCTGTTTTCGCCCTACGGGCTGCGTCGCTATCGCTCCTTGTCCCAACTGTTGC